>CAZDNQ010000605.1:0-3322 GCA_964506605.1 uncultured Victivallis sp.
GCGTTCCGACACAGTGGCCGCCGCGTCCGAGGAGATGAGCACGAACATGCGTTCCGTGGCCGCGGCCACGGAGCAGGCGTCGGTCAACATCTCCACCGTGGCGCCGCGTCCGAGGAGATGAGCGCCAAGATAATATGCGAACCGCTCCGGGCGATGATGAAATCCCTGCGTGAATCGCTGCCGGAGGACATGAGGGTGTCCGAGACGGCGTTCATCGGGGATCTTGATGCGCTCGAGCAGGATGCGCTTGCCCGGTACCGCGCGCTTCTTCCGGTGTCGGTCGCGTTTACATACAGGGATCTCTCCGACGAGGAATTCTCGCGCATGCTCGACTTCTACGGCACTTCGGCGGGCAGGAACTTCAATTCCGCAGTTCTCGAAGCCCTTGTGTCATCCCTGTATTCCGCAGGGGAGGAATGCGGAAAGGGGATGGCGGAAATCCTGGTCGAAGCCAGACAGAATGCCAGGGTGGATGACAAGGGAAACGGTGAACCGGAGAAACGGTGAACCGGAGCGCAAAATAAAATTGACGTTCGGTTATTGGGCTTCAGATACAAGTTTCCCGGCTTCAGGAACAATTACTCAGTATAGTAGTTCGGTGCTTCCTTCAGGATCTTGACATCGTGCGGATGCGCCTCCCTGAGTCCTGCGCCCGTGATCCTCACGAACTGGGCCTTGCCCTGGAATTCCGGAATCGTCTTCGAGCCGCAGTAGCCGAGGGCGTAGCGGAGTCCGCCCGCATACTGGTGTATGACGTCCTTGACTTCGCCGCGGAAGAGGACGAGTCCTTCGATGCCCTGCGGAACTAGCTGGTTGTCGCTTTCGACTTCGGCCTGGCCGTATCTTTCCCGGCTGCCTTTGCCCTTCTTCATGGCTTCCAGGCTGCCCATGCCCCTGTAGACGACGTACATCCTGCCCTGATGCCATGTCTTTTCGCCGGGGCTCTCGTTTGTTCCGGCAAGTCCCGAACCCATCATGACAGTGGAAGCGCCTATAGCGATCGCCTTTGCGACGTCGCCGGACTGCTTGATCCCGCCGTCGGCGATGATTGGAATTTCCGAGCCGACCACTTTCAGGACATCGTAGATGGCTGTGAGCTGCGGGACTCCTACACCTGTCACAACCCTTGTCGTGCAGATGGAGCCGGGGCCGATTCCGACCTTCACAGCGTCGGCGCCAGCGTCCATGAGGGCTTTTGCAGCCTCTCCTGTGGCGATGTTTCCGGCGATTACATCGATCTTGTCTCCAAATCTGTTCTTCACGAGACGTACAGTCTCGATGACGCCTTTGGAATGTCCATGGGCGGTGTCGATGACAATTGCGTCGACGCGGCTTTTCACGAGCGCTTCGGCCCTTGCCTCGTCATACGGGCCGATGGCGGCGCCGACTCTCAGCCTGTGCTCCCTGTCGCGGTTATATATCGGGGTGGTGTTCTCGATGAGCTCCTTGACGTCATGGAAGCTGTAGAGTCCGATTAGCACGCCCTTGGAATTGGTGATCGGCAGTTTCCCCACCCTGTTCTTCACCATGATGCTGAAAGCCTCCTGCAGGGTGGTGTTCTCAGGTGCGACGATCGGCTTCTTGGACATCACATCGCGTATCTTCACGTCGTAGCTGCTGAGGAACTTTATATCGCGGGCGGTGATTATTCCGACGAGCTTGCCGGTCTTCTCGATGATGGGGAAGCCAGAGAAGGTATATTTCATCTTCGACTTCATCCCCATGATGTGGGCGATGGTCTGGTCCTGGTAGAAGCAGACGGGATCCTCTATGAGCCCGTGGAGGTAGGATTTGACCTTGCGGACCTCCTCGGCCTGGCGTTCGACTTCCAGGTTCTTGTGTATGACTCCGATTCCGCCGAGGGTGGCCATCGCGATCGCCATCTTGCTCTCGGTCACCGTGTCCATCGCTGCGCTGATGAAAGGCAGGTTGAGGCTGATCCTGCGCGACAGGCGGCTGGCGATGTCGGTGTCGGCGGGCAGGAAGTCGGCGTAGCAGGTCACCAGGGACACATCGTCGAAAGTGAGGCCTTCATGAGGGTGTGCGGCCATGAACTTATCAATATGCTTGTTTATCATGAACATCTCCATGTTTGCACGGTTTACTGACATTTAGCCGTGTAAGATACAATGCGTGTCCAAGATATGCAAAATTTCTCGGAAAATACTTGGATTTTCCCATGGTTTTTGAAGCATTCCGTGCTATTGTTCCAATTCAATTTTTACACGCCGTGGGACATAACTTTTGGAGAACATAAATGTCAGAGGAAAAGAATCTTTTTCCGGATATGCCGGAGACGAATAAAGGCGGCTATACAGCCGATGAGATAACGGTCCTTGAAGGGCTCGAGGCGGTGCGCAAGCGCCCCGGCATGTACATCGGCGACACCGGCCTGCGCGGCCTCCACCACCTGGTATACGAAGTAGTCGACAACAGTATCGACGAGGCGCTCGCAGGCTATGCCAAGAACGTGGACGTCGTCATACATGTCGACAACAGCGTCACCGTCAAGGATGACGGGCGCGGAATTCCGGTGGACATGCACAAGGAGGAGGGGAAGCCGGCCGTCGAAGTCGTGCTCACCATCCTGCATGCAGGCGGCAAGTTCGACAAGAACTCGTACAAGGTGTCCGGCGGTCTCCATGGCGTCGGCGTATCCTGTGTCAACGCCCTGAGCGAATGGCTCGAGGTCGAAGTCCACAGGGACGGATATATGCACCACATACGTTTTGAGAGGGGCAAGACAGTCGGACAGCTCCAGAAGGTGCGTCCGACCAATCTCCGCGGCACGACAGTTTCATTCAAGCCCGACGGGCAGATATTCCCCGAGACCGTATATGTATGGGACACTCTTGCGAACAGGCTCAGGGAGCTTGCATTCCTCAACAGGGGTATAAAGATCAGCCTGAAGGACGAACGCAATCCGAACGAGCCCAGGAGCGAAGTGTTCTGCTACGAGGGCGGAATAGTCGAGTTCATCAAGCATCTCAACGCGAACAAGATCCCGCTGCATCCGAACGTGATCTACTTCAGCGGCACCAAGGACGGTATCGAAGTCGAGCTGGCGATGCAGTACAACGACACTTTCACGGAAACCATATTCAGCTATACGAACAACATCAACACCATCGAGGGTGGAACGCATCTCTCCGGATTCCAGACGGCCCTCACCAGGACCATCAACAACTACGCGAAGAACGCCCCCCAGTTCAAGAATGAGAAGCCTGTGACCGGCAACGACACGCGCGAAGGGCTCACGGCGGTAGTCAGCGTCAAGGTGCCCGAGCCGCAGTTCGAAGGGCAGAGGAAGACCAAGCTGGGC
>CAZDNQ010000606.1:0-3314 GCA_964506605.1 uncultured Victivallis sp.
TTTACGCCAAAGGATTCCATCAGGTTGAAATAGTTCAGGTCTTCCACTAAAGCCTCCAGTTCTGCAATTTATCCAATAATTTAAAAACTAACTTGCATGTGCCAGCTTTTCAAACGGAACCCGCCATTTGCGGATGAAAGGTTTTGCGTGCCTCTTCCGCTGCTTGAATCGAGGCTGATTGAGATTTAAAGTATGGAAATAATATAAATGGAGAACTCCCATGAGATTTACCCTCCTCTCGAGACTTGCAGTTCCGGCGCTGGCCCTGTCATTAACATACGCATTCGGCTGTTCTTCCGACAAGCCCGCCGACTACAAGGAGTTCAGGGACGAGATCAAGAAGGAAGACGCCATGACCGACAAGGTGATGGAGGATAATCTCGACGACGACCTGAATCCCGCCGAACAGCGCGCCGTCCACGAAGTGTTCGAAAAGAACAAGAAGGCCAGGGAGAGAATGGTCGAGGACGTCTTCCAGGACCAGCCTGCCGGGAAATAGTTCAACTATCATGCCAGCTTTCGACGAAAACGGCAATCTGCAAGGACGATCCCACCTCTGCGCAAGGATGCCTAGCGCCGCAGGATCACGACTTCCCGTCTTGACGGCGCTGTATTCAGGGCGGGCGTACTGGAGATGGGAAAGAGGATATGCCGAAGGAGGGACTTGCCCCGGCCATCCGGCGGGGCACCCCGTCGAATGACTGGGGTGAACCCACCTGCGCTTAGATAGCATTTCCAATACGGGAATTTGCCGAAGGAGGGACTTGAACCCACACGACCGTGAGGTCACCAGATTTTGAGTCTACTCTTTTTCCCTATGCATTCTTCTAATTTGGTGTATTACTGGTGTGTTATTTTCAATTTTATGCTATAATATGGGCCTCAATGGGACAATTAGCGAAAAAGGGAACAAACAATGCGAACTGGAAAAAGACGCCTCAAGGGACATGGTTACCTGTTCAAGAGGGGGAATATATATTATCTTGAACTGACTGTCAAAGGAAGGCGGAAGAAAATCTCACTTAAAACTTCGAACCTCCAGGATGCCAGGGTAAAGGCGCATGATTATGAAAGGGTGGCAGAGGCGAAGACAAAGGAGGAAATATTCGTCCACATGGCGGAAGCCAGGAATCTTATGACCAGCAGATCCGTCAGGATCGACAATGCCTGGGATTTATTTTCCGGAAAATACGGCAAAGGCACCGGACAGGGGACCATGTGGAATTATGAACTGCAGTGGGGGAGGTTCAAGAAATGGATGAATGACAACCACACTGAAATAAGCGAGCTTAGGGATATCTCGGAAGATATCGCTGAAGAATATGCCGGCAAGCTTGACAAGGATGACAAGCTAAGCACCTCGACATATAATCAGCATAGGGGAACCCTGCTTCTGATGACAAACACGTTGAAGAAAGAGGCGGGCATAACCGACAATGTGTGGGAATCAGTCCGCCGCAAAACCGAGCCCGGTCTCTCCCGACAGGAACTGTCCGAGGAACAGGTGCTCTCCCTCCTCGCCAAATTGGATGATCAAGCCTTTGCCATAGGCCACAGAGAGGAAATGAAGGATCTGTTTCACATAGGCATCTGGACAGGAATGCGACTTAAGGACTGCGTGCTCTTGAAATGGGCTGAGGTAAACTTTATGCAGAAGGTCATATCCCGGGTCTTCTGTAAAACTCAGAGGCACAAGAATGCCTCCAGAATCCCCATCCATCCGACACTGTTTCACCGCCTTCAATCTAGAGGGAAGAACCGGGAGGGGGAGTATGTCCTGTCGGAACTGGCTGCCATTTATCTGGAGAATCCCGATATTGTTAAAAGACTTGTGATGAAGGTTTTCAGCAGTTGCGGCTTCCAGACAAGCATAGAAGTCGAAGGCAGAAAGAAAAAAACTCCTCAAATTGGATTCCACTCCCTGAGACATTCCTTTGTGAGCTTTTGCGCAAACAAAGGAGTTCCTCTCGCCGTAGTACAGTCAATCGTGGGACACAGTTCCCCGGCAATCACAAGGCATTATACTCATCTTGGAGACGATTCACTGCGGCAGGCCATAACGGCACTCCCTTTAAATCAGAAAACGGAAGATCCTCCTGGAAACCGCATTGAGAAGACCGTAAACTGGATAAAAAAAGCCACATGCATATCCGATGAGGCCAAAAAGACAATCTTAGCCCTACTATGCGGCAATTCTTTGCCGTAAAAGCCTCTGAGAGCTCATCGGAATTTTCCGAAATCACACGGTGAAAATCGTTGCCATCCTGATACAAATATTCAGAAATCCAATCCATAATGCAACGACAGCCCGAGAAGCTTTCCCCCTCATCTTTTGCTCAAAGCGCCTAAAAGAATGCAGTCGTTTCCATAGCGGACTTGAATGAGATTCTGTCGGACAGCACAAAGCATTGCCCGCATAAACCCTTAATGATTAACTTGATGCATTAAAGTTTCAACAACCGCAGGGAAATCCCGCGAAAATTTCTCTCCAACAGGATGATTGAAGACGCTGTATCAAGGGAAAAGAGGCATAGCCATGCAGTTTTTATGTTATAAGCAAATATTGTCCTTTTTCGTCAAAAATATAAAAACAGTGATATAAGAAACGATTCGCATATGGGTATGGCCCTATTTCTCAGGTCCAATCAACCTTGCAACGTCCTTCCCGCACTTCGAACAAAAACCAAGCAGTAGAAGATTTCCTTCCTTAACCACTGCTGACTGGAATTTCATTGAAGTGGCTGTTTGGCAATGGGGACACCAGGAATTAGCAAGAATCTTTTCCCTGGTGACTTCCGTCATCTCCACAGCCACATTCGCATTGCACTGGATAATATTTGATTATCTTTCATTAGTTCCTAAAATATTCGGGATTTATGGAAGCTGTAACCTTATTGGGGGCAATATAGGCTTTGTTTAAAAAGCCAAGGTATAAGTTCAGGTTCAGCATATGCCCAGCTCCATGCATCATGCCCTTTTTTGTTGAAAACAGTTTTTCTTGCAACTCCACCATTCTTTATTATCTCCTGCATGCTCTTCTCGCAGGAGTCCTGTGTAAATTTCTTTTCATCGTCATTATAAAATGCCCAAACAGCAACACCTTGTTTATGTTGAAACATATTAGGATCCCAGCCAGCAGAAATAGGGACAGCCCCTGCAAACTTATATTCATATTTTGCCAAAGCATCAAAAGCTCCAATGCCTCCTGATGATAAACCGGTGACATAAAGACGCTTTGTATCTACGTTGGGATACTTCTCTGTCCTAACAGCCAGATAATGATAAAGCAAGACTTGCCGTAAACCGGTAACACT
>CAZDNQ010000607.1:0-3314 GCA_964506605.1 uncultured Victivallis sp.
GGAGGAATATAAGAAGCTCGGGAGCTACGCCCTGTGCGGGCTGCCTGACGCCTACAAGAGAAGATACGTGAAGGCTGGAGAATACAAGACCGAATATCCGATAATCATCGGAGGTAAGAATTTCGGCTGCGGCTCCAGCAGGGAGCACGCCCCTGTCAGCCTTGGCGCTTCAGGTACAAAGGCGGTTATAGCGAATTCTTTCGCGAGGATATTCTTCCGCAACAGCATTGCGACAGGCGAGGTCTTTCCGCTGGAGATCAGCAACGAGAACCTGAACAAGGAGCTCAAGACCGGCGATGAGATCGAGATCTCCCTGGAGAAGAACGAGCTGAAGGTGGTCAAGACCGGAAAAGTCCACAAGCTCAAGGAAATCGGCGATGTCAAGGAAGTGATCGAAGCAGGCGGCATTTTCAAGTATGCCCGCAAGAAGGGCATGATCAAATAAATATTTCCTGAGCGTAAGTATTTATTATATCTCTTTCCTTTGCTTTTATATTAGGCGGATGCCTGACCCCGCTACTTGCGGGGACTCTTGATATATTTTATTTTACACATGCCCCATGGCTGACGCACGTGAGCTACAACACATCGCCATCCTGCGGAGGCTTTCCTATGGAAACAGATTCTGTCTTTAGCCCTTGCAGAGGGCGGCATGTTGTAGCCCAAGGCGAAACCCCTGGGAAGTCAATGGGTTAAAAAAGAAAAAGCCCCCGCAGGGCGGCGACATTGAAGCTATCGACTGACACGCAAGCTGATTATCTGCCGAAGCAATATTAGGTCAAGACTCTCAAGATTTCCTAAGGCTTTGAGTCGTTAGGAGAATCTGTATGGTTCGATTTATTTTCTTTCATATTTTTCGTAAAGCTTTGTTTTTGCCACTATTGTTTTCTTTATTTCTTCTTCTGAAGGCAGTTCATTAAGTGTGTATTTATAAGAAGAAAGGATATGTTTAATTACATCCTCGCTTAGCTCATAGGACACGGAAGAAACTTTGATCGTTTGTAATATTTCACCATTTGCAGACCACATCTCTGCCATAACATCTCCATGAATATTTGATGAACCTAAATATATTATGGATTTTATTGAGCTGGTTTGTAGTAAGCCAGTTCCACGCTGACCATATATATTTCCAGCAGTTATCATTTTGAATGCATAAAATTTCAAATCAGACTGGGATGAGAGAAGAAGCTCAATAAAGCTTTTGGATTTGGTGTTTAAGACATGCTGTTTCCATCTGATATCTTGAAAAAGAAAAAGTAAAAGCTTTTCTGAGTTTATATTTCTATTTATTTCATCTAATTGCCTTAAGGATTTTATCGGATCATTTAAAATATTCCCTTTATCACCAAGAAAGTAATGTTCGAATACTTCAGGATTAGTTTTGACTGGACGAATCATCAGCAATTTAAATTTATCGCATTCTATTCCGACGCTCCATCCGTCTCCGCCAACTAACATCTTGTTAATATTATTTTCCGGCAGAGTAAAGCTACAGTATCCCAGGTCAACATTCTTTCCATTAATATCTTTTAAAGGGGTGAATTGCTGAGGTGAAGAAAATCCACATTCGCTTCTTAACTTCGAGCATGAATTGTAGATCTTTACACAAGCGTATATCCTCAAGCAACATAATAATAACAGTAAGGAGCAAAATATGACTATTGCTATGGTTGTTGTTTTTTTCATTCAATCATCTTTTTAATCGAACTTCTTATTATGCCTACGGCCGTTCGATCTCAACCGCGACGCTTCTTGCATAGCGCAGCGCGCCCGGCTTGTCGATAGTAACCTTCACCTTCTTGACACCTGCGGTCGAAAGACAGAGCTCTGCGACGGATTCCGCCGCCTTCTCGATGAGGAAGTATTGGGCGTTCACCATGAGGTCGATGATCCGCTTCTTGAGAGTCTTGTAGTCTGTCGTGTCCTCGAGGTTGTCGCTTTTGCCGGCCTTGCGGAGATCGCAGGAGATCTCGATATTTAGGATGACTTCCTGCTTCTCGTGGCGTTCCCAGTCGAACGTCCCGATGATAGTCGGAACCTTCAGATCCCTGATGATTATCTTGTCCATATGTCCTGCCTTTCTCTGTCAGTGTAAAGGTCTGTGCAAGTCCGTGGCTATCCTTTCGCCTCTTTCCTTATCTCGTCGAGGTTCACACCTGTGACTTTCAGGATCGGGTTGAATGCCGACGGCGTGTAGCCGGCGCGTTTCCCGGCGATGATGTCGGCAAGAGCCTCGCCCTGTTCCTTTGCGGCGGCCCATAGGCCGAAGATCTTCCCGGAGACCTGCGCGCAGTCGCCGATGGCGTAGATGTCCTTCACCGAAGTCTCGAACTTCTCGTTTACAATTATGCCGAACTCCGTCTTCATGCCTGAATATTCAGCTAGCCCTATCTCTGTCTTGATTCCGGTCGAAAGCACCACGAAATCGGAGGATATCTCGTCATCCCTGTTCGTCCTTACGACAAGAGAGCCGTTTTTGACGGCGATCTCAGTGGTGATCCTGTCGAGGAGGAATGTCAGCGAAGGCGATTCAAGCTTCTTCAATAGTATTGCCGCCTCAGTCTCGTTCAGCTGCTTTGGAAGGAGCCTCGGGAAGAATTCTATGACATCCACTTTCAGCCCCCTGCCGCATAGGGCCTGGGCGAGTTCAATGCCAAGAAGCCCGCCTCCAAGCACGACCGCCTTCTGCGAAGTCCGCATCTTCTCCATTATCCTTCTAGCGTCGGATATCGTCCTGAGCGCAAATACATTGTCGTTGCTTATGCCCTTTATTGTGCCTGGCCTGAACGCCTTTGCGCCGGTCGCTATCACGAGCTTGTCATAATGGAATATCTCCCCTGTCGAGGATATGATGTTCCTGTCCTTGTGGCTTATGGAGGCGATGTCCGTGCCGAGATGATGTTCGAATCCGGCCTTCTCGTAGTCTTCGAGGCTTGAAAGGAAAAGCTTTTTCTCCTCGACCTTCCCTGCTATCATGTCAGGAAGGCGGATTTTCGTATAGAAGGGCAGGGGCTCCCTGTCGAACATGGATATCTTGCAGCCGGGAACTCCCGCCTTCAGCTTCTTGGCGAAGTAGAATCCCGCCGGCCCGTTTCCGATGATGATAAATTTTTCAGCGTCCATGATAGCGGTTAAAGTACAAATACATACGTGATTTGCAAGCTGTGGAGATGTGATGCTGAAAACTACCGGGATATTTATTTCCCCATGAAATAATCCACGGTCCTCTTCATGCCCTCGTCGAAATCGGATGAAGGCTTGAAGCCGGTTGACAGTAGCTTCGCGATCGATGCAAGCGAATGCTTGATCTC
>CAZDNQ010000608.1:0-3312 GCA_964506605.1 uncultured Victivallis sp.
TTTTTGAAATTCTGTGAGAAAATAACGAATATTGGTTAAAAAGAGGACAGTATGGTCAGAATCAGAATGAAGAGAGTGGGCGGCAAGAATGAGCCCCGGTTCCGTCTTGTAGTCGCAGACATCCGCCACCAGAGGGACGGAAATTTCATCGAGGAGGTCGGTTCCTACAATCCGGTGAAGAACGAGCGCAACATCAACATGGCCAGGATCGAGTATTGGCTCTCCAAGGGTGCAAAGCCTTCAGAGACGGTCCAGAGCATGATCAACTACGCGCGCAAGCAGGCTGGCAAGGGCGAGGCCGCCCCGCAGCCGAAGACCGAAGAAAAGAAGAGCTGAAACTAATTTAAGGAAATTCCACCGTGTTAAGCAAACTGTTCCAGATGCTGGGCGGGAAGACTAGCGCCCCTGCAGCCGAAAAGGCGAAACCGGGTGACAGGAAGACCCCTGCGGGATCAGGCGATCTCGATAATTTTGTTGACTATGTTGTCAGGGCCCTTGTCGACCAGCCGGATTCCGTCAGGATCCAGGTAGAAAAACTGGAGAATTCCACGGTCATAAAGATCAACTGTGCGAAAGAGGATATGGGCAAGGTTATAGGCAAGAACGGCAAGACCATCATGGCGATCCGTTCACTTGTAAGCGGAGCAGGCGGACGCCTCGGGCAGAAGTTCTCCGTCGAGGTTGTTGAGTGATTTGCGAATAGATATCATCACAATTTTCCCTCAGGTTTTTTTCGGCCCCTTCGCGGAGAGCGTGATAGCGAGGGCCGTGAAGAGGAAGATCGTCGAGATAAATACCGTCAACCTGCGCGACTTCACGCATGACAGGCACAGGTCGGTCGACGACAAGCCGTATGGCGGCGGGCCGGGGATGCTGATGAGCTGCGAGCCGATCTTCGAGGCCGTCGAGAAGCTGAGGACCGAAGATTCGATTGTGGTATTGCCGGGCCCGGGCGGCGAGGTCTTCACGCAGAAGACCGCCAGGGAGATGTCGGTGATGAAACATCTGATATTCCTGTGCGGCCATTATGAGGGTGTTGATGAAAGAGTCCGCGAAGGCCTGATGGCGCGCGAGATTTCGATAGGCGATTATGTGCTGACCAATGGCAACCTCGCCGTGATGGTGATGGTTGATGCGATGGTCAGGCTCATTCCGGGTGTGCTGGGATCGGATGAGTCGGGAGTCAGCGAGTCATTCAGCGAAGGACTCCTGGAATATCCGCAATACACCAGACCTGAAGTGTTCAGGGGGATGAAGGTTCCGGACGTGCTGCTCTCCGGGAACCACGGCGAGATAGAGAAGTGGAGGAAAGAGCAGTCCGTGAGGAAGACAGGCAGAGTTAGACCGGAACTGATGAAAACAAATAAAAAATAATGAGGAGAATGAAGATATGAACATCATGGATAAGATCAGGGCAAGCCAGTGCAAGTCGAACATTCCGGAATTTTTTCCGGGCGATGTCGTGAAAGTCTACACGAAGATCAAGGAAGGCGACAGCGAGCGTATCCAGGTCTTTGCAGGCACGGTTATCGCAAGGAAGGGGTCGGGGATCGGCGAGACATTCACCGTCCGCAGGATTGCATTCGGCCAGGGCATGGAACGTGTTTTCCCCATCAACTCCCCCAGGATCGACAAGATAGAGGTTGACAGGCACGGCAAAGTCCGTCGCGCAAAGCTCTACTTCCTCAGGAAGAAGGTTGGAAAATCGGCGCGCCTCAAGGAACAGAGATACGATGCCCAGGCAGCAGCAGCCAAGGCCTGATTTCCTTAAAAAGTCTTCTGCGCTCCTGGTTTTTGAAAAAAAACTCTGGGGCGGTGGTATAACGTTCATTGCCGGCGTAGATGAGGCCGGCAGGGGGCCGCTGGCCGGTCCGGTTGTCGCCGCCGCAGTTATATTTCCGAAATATTCAAAGTCCATACCTCCTGTCAACGATTCCAAGCAGCTCGCTGAATCCGAGCGCTGCGAACTTCGCAGAAGACTTGTTGAACTTCCAGGAATCAGGTATGCCGTAATAGAAGTCCAGGCCGACGAGATCGACAGGATCAATATCCTCAGGGCCACCCATCTCGGCATGCGGAACGCCCTGCTTAAACTTCCCGAAGCTGAGATTGCACTGGTCGACGGCCTCAAGGTTCCAGCTCTTCCTGTAGAAGCTGAATTCATAGTCAAAGGCGATGCGAGATCCGCAAGCATAGCGGCCGCAAGCATCCTCGCAAAAGTGCACCGTGACGAGATTATGATGATGTACGCGGAGAAATATCCGCAGTACGGTTTTGAACGGAACAAGGGCTACGGCACGGAAGATCATCTGAAGGCCCTGAAGAAACACGGCCCTTGCCCGATCCATAGGAAATCATTCGCCCCGGTCCGGGACATCATCACTCCGCCGCCTCTTCAGGGTGAACTGGAGTTTTGAGCGATTCCGTGAAAAAATCATATTGGATTGTAAAAGTGGCGGCATGCAGTATATTGTCCGCCTCAATTTAAACAGAACGAGGATCCATAGATTTTAAGATGATTGCCATCAGTTCCTACCAGACCGGTCTTGGACGGGAGTTAATCCTGTCATGAGCGCTTTCCCCCTCGAAACCCTGCGCCACAGCTGTGCGCACATAATGGCCGCGGCCGTCAAAAGGCTCTATCCTGGCACCAGGTTCGACATCGGTCCATCCACCGAGGACGGATTCTACTATGATTTCGACATGGAATACAGGCTCTGCCCCGAGGATCTCGAGAAGATCGAGGCCGAGATGCAGAAGATAGTCTCCGAGAAGCTTCCTTTCAACAGGATCGAGTTCACCCGTGCGGAAGCGGAGGAGATGCTGAAGAAGGACGGACAGAAGTTCAAGCTTGAGCGTCTTGCCGACATACCCGAGGGTGAGAGCATCACCTTCTACCAGTGCGGCGATTTCATGGATCTCTGCCGAGGCCCCCATGTCGAGAACAGCGGGCAGGCCGGCTCATTCAAGCTTCTGACGATCGCAGGTTCATACTATCGTGGCAAGGAGACGAATCCGATGCTCCAGCGCGTATACGGGACTGCATTCGCCAACGACAAGGAGCTCCGGAAATATCTGCTTCTGGTCGAAGAGGCGAAGAAACGCGATCATCGCAAGCTTGGAAAAGAGCTTGAACTCTATACAGTTGCCGAAGACGTCGGCCCCGGACTGATAATCTGGCAGCCCAAGGGCGGCAGGATCAGGAACCAGATCGAGAACTTCTGGCGCGAAGAACATTACAAGAACGGCTATGAGCTGCTCTATACTCCGCATATCGGACTTTCAAAGCTCTGGCAGACCAGCGGACATCTC
>CAZDNQ010000609.1:0-3303 GCA_964506605.1 uncultured Victivallis sp.
TATTTCAAGCGGAGAGTGTCAGATATGCAAGCTGATTATCCGCCGGAGCAATAATTTTATATTAAACAACCCCCGCCTGTCAACTGTAAATCAAAATCCGCTTCAAGGCAGCCAGAAATATCCTTCGAGTTCATCGTACTTACGCGGTTTCCTCTCCTTGAGCGCCTTGTCCGGCATCCAGCCCTCGCCGAGAAAGGCACCGAGCATGAGTACCGTCTGTCCCATCGTCTCATGGACGGTGAACTCGTTGCATTCCGGATTTAGCGAAGAATGCGGACCGATCTGCCTCCACATGGGGATCTCAGGCTTGTCGACCTTGAACCCCTCAGGCAGGAAGTAAATCCTATGGGATTCCTTTTCCTTCTCCACCGAGAAAATCTCCATGCTGTAGACGTTGAGACGGACAAAGTATGGCACATCAACTATTCCATAGGTCGTTATCCCCGGAACAGGTTCATCTATCTTGTCGGCCCGGCTCTCCATGTCCTGAATCTCGCACGGGAACACCTTCCCAATACCGGAGGTCTGAACCATCCCAAGCGGATTGCATCCCATCTGGAAATCAAGATTCTGCAGCGCTGAAGCCTTGTACTTCTCGTCCTTCGTCAGATAATATGCGAAGATCGCATATTTCGCCCAGGTGGATGGGACCCCGGCTCCCCACGACCGTGATTTCCCGTCGAACCAGAAATTCCTGTACGGAGACTTGTTCTGCGGTTCTAGCTCCTGGTCGGCGAAGACGACCAGCTCATTCATCGCCTGTTTCCTTAGCTCCTCATTCGCACCTTTCAGATCCAGCCAGGCATATTCGAAAAGCCCCCATTGGACTATCAGATAGTTCGGCCAGGACTTGAAATACCTGATGCTGTCCTTTGCATACTTCTCCTCGGCATCCTTCAGGAAAGCCGCGTCCCCGGTTACAAGATAGAGGTTCACAGCAGCATGAAGTCCGGCGAAGCAGAGCCTTTCATCCTTGCCCTTGTATATGAGCTTTGTCTTCTGCTCCTGCTTGGTCTTCTCGTCCTTCAGCATGATTTCCAGCTCGGTGTTCTCACGCGAGTTCTTCGGATCAGACGCCCACTTGTAGGCGGCTACGGCTGAAGCGCAGTATTCGTCGGACATCTTCCTGTCGAACTGGCGGACGATCCTTGCGAACATCGCGGCGCTCGCAGCATAATACATGGTGCACTGCCGCGTAGGTATCGACCGGGAGAAATTGAGCTTCTCAAACTCGGGCATCTGCTTTATCCCCGGATGCTGGGTCGTCTCGATCCTGCCGCTCACACCGCCATCCTTGTCCTGCGACCTCTTCCAGATGTCAATCCCGTATTTTGCCTCGTCGATTATGTCGGGAATGCCGTTGCCGCTCTCAGGGATGTCCAGCTGTCCATCCGTAAACGCCTTCGGATTTATCTCATAGAGCCCGAGCATGTCCCATATAGGACGGTGATGATATTCGCCCCTGTCATAATCGGCCGCATCATGCCATCCGCCCCAGATTTCATATTTCTGCGAGAGGTCTGTCGTCTGCTTGATTATCTCGAAATCAAAGTTGTTGCTGTTCTTTGCAGCCTTGTCGCCGTTGTCCAGGAACCAGTTCCCGCCACCGCCAATCAGCTTGCAGCCGTAAACCGGCGGAGGATGGCAGAGCCCCCTGGTCCATGCAGTATATTTTGCATCCAATGCACATCCGCAGCGCTGATGGTAGAAACCCCTGGCCGCAGTGTAGAAGGCCTGCCCTATGGCATTTTTCCCCATCTCGAAATCCCAGCTCCTCCCAAGCCCGGGCACCTGGATGAAATATGCGCCCGGCGTATTGAAGGCGCTGAAATCCATTTCATATACGTCTTCACCCGAATAGCTCTGCGCCGACTGATAGCCCCACTTCTTCTCATCCTTCGCCCTCAGTGAAATCTTCCCCCTGAAGACCTCCGACATGTCCCCGGATTTCAGGAGCCTGAACTCCTTGTATTGCGAGAAGTCAACCGGCCCCGCAGATGGTATCCAAGCTCCAAGATAAGCATATTTACAGGGGGCGCTGTCGATATATCCGGCCTGGTTCACCTTTATCGCCCTGTTGATCATCTTCATGTCATCGAACACGAACGTTCCCGTCCTGCCATCATTCTGCTTGACGGAATACTTCTTTCCGTTCTGCAGGGGAAAAGGGAGCTTCAGATAGGCGAAATGGCCTATCTCATAGCTGAAACAGCCGCGCAACGGCGAATCATCCCTGTACTTGCGGTCACCGAGGGAGTTCTGCCAGTGCACAGCCTTCGACGGATTCACAGGCTGTGCGAACTTCGCATCGTCCTGCGAGGCCAACGTGAAAAATTTAGGGTCTTCCATAAGCAGATGCTGCCTGCTGAACTTCTCGTAGCCGTTCTGCCAGATCCTGGAACGCTTCTTTATCAACACCCAGTTGGCCTTCTCATCCTTTTCCAGCTTCTCCATCTCCGGGAGGATCTTGTCGAATTCGGCCTTGTTCTCATTGTAGATGAGCTGGTCGGTCTCATCCATGTAGTCGTTGGCAAGGACAATCCATTCCGGCGACAGGACATATATCCTGTCAATTTTATTTTCAGCATGCAGGCAGGTTGAAAATAAAGCTGCAAATGCCATGACTAGAAGATTCTTTCTCATTTCCTGTTCTCCATCGCCCATAATATTGCGTAAAGGATTCCGGATTCGCCGATTGAGCTGCCAACAGTGAACTCGCTGTGCATTGCGGCCACCCGGTTGTCGAGCCAGCACCTCCAGAGCGGAACTTCTACAGGATATGCACCGCCAAGCGATTTGCTGTCGCCTCCCGGACCATATACTGAGATTCCTGGCGCAGGTCCCTTCTCGCTGTAGAGCGGGCCTCTCAGTTCCGGATGTTCCGGCGGACGCGCTCCGATCCCGGTTATGAACGAACGCGAAAGCGGGTTGGCTCCCAGCTGGTAGTCGGCGTTCACACAGGCCGCATCAAGATGTTTCTGGTCGCCGCCCAGCATGTATGCCATCAGGCAGATGTATGCATAATATCCTCCTCCCTCGTTGTTGCCCCAGCCGCCCGAATCCCTGCCGTTGCCCATGCGGTATGCATGAGCCTCGCAGTTCTTCGCAATGTCGTCCGCCGACTTGCGGATGCTGTCCGCCAGCGTCTTCTGCAGCTGCTTGTCCACATTCGGATTGTCCGTGCTCGCATATGCCCATTTGAAGAACGGAACCGAATAGGCCTGGTTCCACGGGCTCTTGAACGCATCTTCCTTCTTGTCGGCAAGTCTGACGACCTCGTCGCCGTATTTCTTCTCGCCTGTG
>CAZDNQ010000610.1:0-3300 GCA_964506605.1 uncultured Victivallis sp.
AGCATCTGCCAGCAGGACGGCACGGGGATCTTGTCCCAGGCGGCTGAATCGAATTTTTCGGCCTGGAAGTTCTCGGGAGCTTCGGCCGGCGACTTTGCGCATTGGAAATCCCACTGTCCATTCAGTGGTATGAATCCATCTGACAACTTAGGATTCTCGTGGATGGCGTTTTCAACAGATCCATACGGGAGGTAGAATGCACGAGGATTTAGCCTCTTTCTGTTTGTGATTAGATGGTTTTCCCAGTCTTTCCGGACAAGATTCCCACTCATAATATATTGCTCCTATTTGAATTTGTATAAACTCTGCACACATTGCTGAAATAACTTGGATAAGATATTTATCTCATTTTCCAACATTTCATTCGCCTGCCTGAGTTGCCACCCTTATAAAGCAGCATTGGCAATGGAAGGGAATCTTTCATATCCCTGCAACGGAAATATTTTCCCTTTGATCGCCCACGGCACGCCAAGGTCACTGAAGAGTTGCCCTTTCCCATAGGAATCTCTTATAATCTTGTCAATCCCCTCAATGACATGTAGTCTTGATTCCTTCTGCATACAGGCATCATTCCCCGTGAATGCTGATATGAGGCTGTTATCAATCTGATGGATTTGAGAGGATTCATGTGAGCCGTTGGCTGCCAAAGTCTGGGTTCCAGCTATTTCAAGATCGCATATGAAGGAATTAGTATCTACAAGTTTCTTGAGAATGCCGTCCATGACGCAATCACGCAGATTCTCTTTTTCATTGTTCTTTATTTCTTCTACAACTTTTCCTGAGGTGTTTATGGACACCTTTGCCTGTTCCCACCTAACCTCACCTTCACTGCAAATGATCGTCAATTCAGGCCCGAATGTTTTATCACATGCGTGGGTAAGGGTGAAAAGCAACGTTATGTTGTCCTTCGTAATTATTCTCATGCAGGCCGTATCGGCGCTTTCGATATTGTTCGCGCGATAGAGCTCTGCCTCTATGGTCTTCAGTTCAGCGGATTTCACAATTTCCTTCCCGGCAAAGAAACATATTAGGTTCAGATAATGAGCACAGGCATTGTTGAACGGTGAATCAAGAACCCAGGAATCATTGACCTTGAGCTTACCCGCCCAGTTGTTTCTACTATAATAAGACTCGGCTCTGGGCCAGAGCGCACAGCATTTGATGGTTCTAATCCCACCTAGTTTTCCTGAGCAGAGAGCCGTCTTTATCTTCATGGCCTCAGGGGTATACATCGTCTGATATCCAACAGCCACAAATTTCCCTGTAGCCGCCTGCGATTTCTTCATCTCGATCACGTCTTGGATCGTTGCAGCAAGCGGCTTTTCAACGAACACGTTGATTCCGGCCTCCAGAACAGCGACGGTCATAGGCTTGTGGAGATGGATTCCGGTAGGAATGAAACAGATATCAAGATTCCCACTGAAATCTCGGAGCATCTGCATATAATCGGTGTAAACTTTGCAGCCTAGGAAACGAAGATGTTCGCATTTCTCCTTTTCCTCGTTTTGGTTGATTATAGTAGCGGCTGTTATTGCAAGAAGTCCTCTCTCATGGTAGCGCAACAAATCCCTATAATGCACACTCCCAAATCCTGAAACACCGATGATCGCAGTTCTTATCATTATTCATAACTCCTCTATCATTTATATGCTCTATTTATCCATGGAGGCAGTGCCTCCCTCTCTTACTCAACAATGCCTCAATTAAGGTTTTTACATTTGAATGATATCTGATGCTTGACGTTACTTCCTTTCTGTGTCCTGGAATTAGACCAATGATATTTCCTCCCCAGGGTGTAATCGTTTCATAACACTGTACAAAAGTTCCTTCATCAGTTTTTGTCTCCATTATGTTAAATGCCGGGCATACCTGCTCCAGATTTATGTAAATCTCATCTTCCTGCAGGTCAAGAGCTTCCATTTTCGCACAAAGAGGATGCCGTGATTTTGAAGGAAACACTTTGTATTTTCTGACAGGGTGGGTTGAGGCAGCAACTGAATCAGGGTCATTTTTCCTTACCCATCTGTAGCCGACAATTTTACGCCACCAGTCCCAGTGCCAGAAGGCGGCGCTGGAACCATGCAGCAGAATAATGCCCCCTCCTTTTAAACAATATTCCTTGATATTATCTTCGGCGCAGGGGCCAGGTAATTCATTGCCACAGGTTCCGCCGATCATGTTCAGGATGAGAAGTTCGCAGTTCACGAAAGTATCATGCACATTGAATACCGACAAATCATTCTCTGAAAACAATATGTCCGGATAGTTTTTCCTTATTCCTTCATAAATTATCTTTCCAGGATGCATGCCGTAATGATCATCTGCAGCGAATATAATCATAAGGATTCCAACACCAGTTTATTAATTAATCGATAAGTAAAATCTCTCCCATGAGATAAACATCAAGCTGAATTTAGACGGATGAGATCGTTCCATGGCCTACTTCATCTGAGGTAGAATAATTCCTTCCAGTATTATCTTCTGGCATGAAAGGAAAACTATCAGAATCGGTATTGAGACTACTACGAATCCCGCTGATACTACCCAAGGAGTACTCGCCCACCACTGGCTTGCCTGGTACATCCAGACAGATATCGTCCACATTTCCTGGTTCTGGCAGATGATGATCGCCCATTCCCAGGAGGCGTATGAGGCGATAAACGCGCCAAGCACTTTCACAGCTAGGATCGGCTTCATAAGGGGAAGCGTCACATAAATGAAGGTCTGAAATTCATTAGCTCCATCAATCGTTGCAGCCTCATAGAGTTCTGGAGGCAGACTGTCGAAGAATCCTTTAAGCATGAATATAGCCATCCCTCCTGCGGCATGCGGCAGGATAAGGGCAAGGAGAGTGTTCAACAGTCCGAGGTCGCGCATCAGCAGATATGCTGGAATGGCGCTGACCATGGCCGGAAAAGCCGTAACCGCCAGGAGATACAGTATGAGCTTGTCCTTCCCCTTTACGCTGAAACGGGAAAGTGCATAGGCACATAGAGGGTTCACAGTCAGAACTGAGATTATGGTGAACGAGACAAGCAGGAAGGTGACAAGTATGGCGCGTCCACGCTTCATGAGAAAGGTGATCACGTATTTGTAATTGCCGGTGATGGATTTTGCAACGAAAGCCCATTCATTGTTCTGGAAAGTTATCCTGTATGCGGCTTCAAAGGGGGGGAAGGCCTCCTCAACCTTTGTAATATTCCAACCGTATACCCTGTTTATATTCTCAACAGATCCATATTTCGCCAGGATATAATCCTGGTAGGACTTCTCAGATGAACTGAGTTTCTTCACGTCCAT
>CAZDNQ010000611.1:0-3296 GCA_964506605.1 uncultured Victivallis sp.
TATTACTTTTTTCTGATTTAACATCATATTGTCCATATATTTCCTCCTATGTTTCGGATCATTCTTCCTGTCACTGAAAGTTCGAAATCGAACGCCCTTGGATTTTTACACCATTCGAATTCTATCCTCCTGACACAGTTGGGCATTATTTTCCTCAGCCCGTTCTCAAGCCGGTTCTTGGCTTCATCGAGCAGTGGTCTTCCGGCACATTCAAGATGCTTCCTTGTCTCAGGGAATATCTCGCTTATTATCGCATTCCTGTCCTCCTCGGTTAGCGTGGCCCAGATTCTGACCCAGTTTGTAGTATTCATAATACAGACATCTAAGGTCTCAACCGACAATATCATTGGTTCTGGGAGGGTAACTCTAACATCATATTGTTTTCCCAAATAGAGTGCCGCAAGCGAGTAACTCCTGGTCGGACTGAAATTGAATGAACAGAATTGATTTTTGAAGTTGAAACCTCCCTTGGCTGCACATATGTGGGTGCAGAAGGCCTCCCTCCAAGTGAACGGAACCGGAATTCCGATGAACCTACGGTTCCTGCTCCTCCATCTGTAGCTGTGGGAAAATTTAGAAAATGCCGCCCCAAGCTCAAGGAGTGGAATAGTCTGCATAACCGTAATCACGTGGTTATTCATGCTGATCCTACATCCGGGACCGAAGAAACACTCGATGGCCCCTGCAACTGAACCTATGCAGTCCTTTTGCATCGAATACGATATCAGCATTATCACGCAGACAGCGACGAGTCCTAATGCGAATATTGCCGCGAACATCAAAACGGAACTGATTAGACTTTCTATCATTTTCAACCTCCTCATTATGAGTTAAAATTATCTCGGTCAATTAAAAGACCTGTAGATAGTTATAACCATCTATATAAGGAAATTTATAAAGATTCAGCATTAGACGGATAGTTTTAATCTGCTATCTTGATATCTTGCCCCAACTTGAATTATACATTCTAACCACCCTTGAATCCCCTTTTACAATGGTCTATAAATGAAGAGAGAAAATCTGGAGCCTTAGGATTGTTAGCTTCTGAAATACTCTCGCGCCATGTCACAAGGCAGTGATAGCATTTCATATTTTCGTTTTTCAGCCCCCCATTGCAGATCGGGCAGCTACGAATGAAAATATTTTCATCGCAGGCAAGATACAAATTTCCGGACGTGCCTCTAATAACAGAAATGGAGTTCTTAGCAATATATGATTTCTGGGGATTGATGCATCGACTGTATACAGCAAACTGGGGATAGGGATATCCATAGGGATCATACAACCTCAATACTGCCTTCACATTTGTCAGCGCAAAAGGAGATTTATTTTCAATCACTATGTCCTGGGCTCCGAAAAGATTGAACTTGAGATGCCATCCGTATTTGACCAGCTTTGCTTTCTCTGCAGCAGCCGGATCCACTGGCTCCGATGCCTTGCTGCCAACATCATCATGGCGAGTTTCTCGGGTTACTTCAGGACCTCCCATTCCATCTTGAGCACTATTATTCCCTTCATTTTTTCTGCAGGAGTCATAATTTGCACGCGTTGAAGGATCCGTCAGGACAAAATATGCTTCGTTAAGCAGGATCATGTTTTCATTATTCCCGCCGCGATCAGGATGATGGCCTTGGACAAGTTTCCTATAAGAATCCTTTATTGTTTTAATGTCAGCTTTTTCGTCAACGCCCAAAATCATGTAGTAATCATGAAGCATATGCCCCCTTAATGTTCAGGTTTAAGTATTTATTCCATAAAGTCACGATGATTTTATGCAGTAGAATGCAAAACCACAGGCAATCATTGCAGTAATAATTGCAGCAGCTGGACTTAGGCCTAAAACCTGATCCATGAACATCAGAAGTATAAAACTGCCCAGAAGCGCCGCTATGTAGGGGGCGTAGCCTTTGTTTTTAGAATCCATTTTGACTCCCTCTTACTTTGCTTATTTATTGCCACGTATAAAAAAAGAGGGCGACATCCCCCTTGTCACCCCACTGAAGGCACTGGTATGCCCGGAGAGGTCAACAAATGGAATGCGCCCAAAAGGGCGCAACTCCAGTGTTGTTCCTCTCCATTCAAAATTACCAGTTTTTCAGTGAGTAGCGAACACCGTGTTACGGTCAAAAACTATAGAATCAAATTATTGCTGTCGAATCATTTTCCTTTCAAGTTTACTTCATGTGCCGGTACCAGAGTTGGAAACAACTGCTGGCGCATTAAAATAGTACCGAGGCTGTGGCAAGTCAATACGCTTTTCAGGAAACTTGGACCTTTCGAATAATCATGTAAACCCTTGATAGCTAAAATAATCAGCCCTTTTTATAAGGACTGATTGATCTTTTCACTCCTTTCTCCAATTCCTGTATTTTTCAATCTCAACTCCCATGCTTCTTATGCACAGCAGAAGAACTGCTACGTCGTCCAACTGGCCGAGTATAGGAACGAAGTCCGGTACAAGATCCAGCGGGCTGATGACATACAGCGCAGCAAATATGACTGCCCCTATAAACCACCACGGAACTTCCCTGTATCTGCCGGACACATGATCCTTCAGCATCATGAACAGGGTAACCAATTCAGATAGGAATTTATCCATGACAAGCTCCCTCCTTCATTTATTTCTGCTCCGAATGCATTGGTTTAAACTTCCCATCACCTGAGAGCCAGTTGAACTCGATTTTCTCGACACATGACGGCAATATCGACCTGAGGCCGGACTCCAACTTGCACTTCGAAATCTCGAACAGTGCGCAACCTGCCTGCTTCAAATGCTCCCTAGTGGCCGCAAACATTTCTGAGCTGATTGCGTTCCTGTCGTCTTCCCCTATCCTGTTCCAGAAGTCAAACACACCTGACCTGTCCTCTATATTCAAATGCGCGGTTTCTATGGACAGGATCATCGGTTCCGGTATTGTCACTACCGCCAAATATCTTGCTGGACCGAATATTGACGACAGGAAACCGTATCTCTTCACCGGAACGAACTCGAACGAGCACGAATTCGTCTTGAGGTCGAATCCGGCCTTGGCTGTGTAGTCGTGCCTGCATACGGCCTCACGTCCTGTGAACGGAATCGGCAGGCCAAGCAATTTGACCTTCTCCTTCTTCCAGGTGAAGCTGTGGTCGAATTCTCCTCGCGCGGTCGCGATCTCGAGCAACGGAGCTACTTGTTTTACCTTAACCACATGCCCTTCGGTGGAGACCTTGCATCCCGAACCAAAAAACTTCTCGATGGCGCCTGCGGCGGTTCTAAATCCCTGCTTGACCGTTGCGGCAAGAAGTATCCCAAGTCC
>CAZDNQ010000612.1:0-3295 GCA_964506605.1 uncultured Victivallis sp.
GGCCGGAGGAAACAACACCATCCTCTCCTGGGAGGATGTGAAGGAACTCCAGTCCAAAGGCTGGGACATCTCCAACCACAGCTTCTGGCACACCGGATGCCACTGGGACAAGTCCAAGATGAATTCACCCGACCAGTTCAAGCGCGAGCTGTTCTGGAGCCAGGCTGTATTTGCACATTATGCATACGGCGACAAGAAGGCTCCTCTGACCTTCGTCTATCCGTCCGGCGACTACAACTACAAGCCCTTCCTCAAGGAGTACAACCTAGTTGCCGGCTCCCGTGTGAGCGGTAGCAGCGCAGCTTCCATATTTGATCCTAAATTCGATCCGCTCGAACTCTGCAGGAGCAATCTCGACGGACTTGGCGGCGACAAGAACAAGGATCCCATGGGCGACTTCCCGAAGGATATCAAGGATGGCACGCTGCACATAGATTTCTCACATGGAATCGACGAGAAGAAGGATTCCGCCAACTACAAGGCGTGGCAGGAAAGGCTCAAGACGATAGCAGACAAATATGGCGCAAAGGGGGCCGACAGCATCTGGTGCGCCCCGACATCCGCACTCGTCAGCTACGCACTCGCTGCGAAATCCGCAAAAGTCGAAGCCTCCGCCGGAAAAATCACAGTCAATCTTCCTGCAGGCACGCTCGAGTCACGTCTCACGATCATGCTCGAAGGCGTTCCTGAAAGCATAAAGCTTGACGCTCCGAAGGACGGCATGATCTACCGCCAGGGCGACAAGGCCTGGATCACGACTCCTGTACTCGGCAAGCCAAATGAAGCACCGAAGCCAAAGGTGAAAATCGGTTATGAAGGGAACTTTGCGCCGGAAATAAAATTCGACAAGCCGATGAAGATCGCGGCGGTCAGGCTGCAGCAGTCCGGCGGCTTTGCACAGGGCTATGTTCCAAAGCTGAGCTTCCTTCTCAAGGACGGATCCAAGAAAGACTTCAACGTCGAGAAGGTCCATAAGTGGACGGGATTCGGTCCGCGTTGGGGCGGATGGTGTCTCTATCCGCTGCTTCCCGAGGAGGAAGCGGTACTGGCAAACGGCGTCGAGATCGCCAAAGATCCCGCCTTCAAGAAAGTCGAAGTCTGGGTGCTGGACGAGTAGGGGCAACAATCTAGCACAGCATCTCCTGTCCGCCGCTGGCGCCTGGTCAAGGAGGATGCCTTTTACCTGCGGTTTATCTGGAATCCTCAGTGCGCATCCTGCGGTCAGCCTTTTGCGTAGTCGGCGGCGAATTCGTCGTCGGAGCAGGCTCTGATGAATATAGATGCCGGTATCTTCTGGCCGCTGTTCTTCATCTCCATCAGGTTCAGGGCCTCTTTAAGCACATTCCTTATGTTGAACCCGAAGAGCTTTATGGATTCCGGATGCCTGAATGTCGCAGGAAAATTCGAATGCGAGGATACTACGATGTCATCGGGTATGTTTACACCGGATGATTCCAGCCCTTCAATCACATGCGCGGTCAGGTTGTCGTCGGCAATGTATATGCCGTCAGGCCTATCCTTCCTGTCAAGCTTCATCATGAGCCTGACGACGTTGACGGCGCTCCATGCGGAATTTGTATTGGCCGACTGTATCCATTCATCCCTGAATTCGCAGTGTTTCCCTGAGACAAACTTTTTGAAAACAGGGACGAACTCCCTGGCCTGCTGGGCGGATGCAAAGAGTCCGATCTTCCTGCAGCCCCTGCCGACAAGATAGCCGAGGCCCATCTCGACCACTGAATGTCCGTCAAGGACAATATTGGTGAACTTGCCGCCGCCCTTGGAGTTTGTAATCACAGTCCGAGGCAAATCACCTTCATCAGTTATCGGAGTGCCGGCCACCTGGTATGGATTGGTGGTGAAGAATATCCCCGCCAGCCTGTGGGCTCGGATGTCGTTTATCAGCCGTCCATAGTCCTTTGCGCGCGGATCTCCGTTTATGTCATGATAGAACTTCAGCTTTATCCTGCCGTCCAGCTTGAGCTTCCCGGCCTCGGAGGCGACCGACTCAAGAAATGCACTCCAGTTCTTCTTTGGCTGCCCGTAGAAGACGATTCCGTAATTATGGAGGAAGGGAGGGGTTTCGCTTACGAAGGTGCCGCTCCGCCCGCGCGGCTCCAGGAAACCATCGGCGGTGAGTATCTCCATGGCGCGCTGGACGGTGACGCTGCTGGCATTGAAGGTCTTCTCGATCGAGATCCTGTTGGGTATCTTCTGGCCAAGAGGCCATTCACCGGAAACTATCTTTCCGGTTATCGCCCTAAGAATTCCCCGGCGCTTCTCCGGCGTCCTCCCGAGCTCCTTGCCTGAATCCGTCCTGGCAGCCATGTCAGCCCCCTGTAATGTTATGCGGGTGATTGGATGTATGTACGGTCATCCGACAATCCAGCCATCCATCGTGTCAGGCATTAAAATATTACGTTTTAGATATTTTTCAACAATATCAAAGTAATTCCTTGAATAATTACTTTATTATTATAATCTATCATATCAAAGTATTTTTTCCGTGCACAACACAATCCCCATAGGAGACAGACAGGAGACAAGATGGACGCCGGCGACCTGAAAAGACTGCTTGAGGACATGAAATACGAGACGGCAAGACGCTGCGCCCTGCACATGCTTGCCGATCCCGGCAAGGAGGAAATGCACAATCAGGCCAGGCTCCTCCTCAACGATGCGTGCAGGCGGCTCGGGGACCTTCGCGGCGCGCAGTCGGCGGTCGACAGCCTGGTTCCGCCGGACGTACACGCGGAGGTTCAGAAGAAGGTGCTCACGGCAGAGAACTCCGCATTCTACTCGTGCGAGGGCTTCTACCGCGACTCCGACGAATCAAAGAAGGGATACTGCATCGACGAGTTTGTCGCGAAGTACCGCGAGATTTCGGAAAAGAACTACCTCGAAGCCTGCCAGTCGGCACGGTCGCCGGAAGACTTCAACCTGATCAGGGATTCGGCGCTGAACTACAAAGTCGACATCAAAAAGATATTCCCTTCATTCCCGGCGCAGCAGCAAACCACCCCGGCGGAAGCCGGCGGAGTGGCCGCGCCAGCCACCTGCAGCCTCCGCGGCAGGCTTTCCGATCCGGCCGGGAATCCCATCGATGGGATCGAACTTGTCATATCCAGGGGCAACATGGCTTCGCCGGAGGACTACCGTGGCATGTCTGTCGTCCCGTCCTGCGGATTCCAGGGCATAGCCTTCTCAAGCTCCCCGCTGACAGCCGGCTCCACTACGGATGACGGCGGCAACTTCGAATTCACAGGCTTATCTTCAGGTAAATACGATTATCTCG
>CAZDNQ010000613.1:0-3294 GCA_964506605.1 uncultured Victivallis sp.
GCAAGATCTCTACATACCTGCAGTACGGTGTCGGCTGGTTCTCGTGCAAGCTCAAAGTTCCTGAGGGATGGGACGGCGAATCTGCGCTGGTATTCCTGGGCGCGATGTATATGGCGGACGTCTGGCTCGGAGGTGAATACCTCGGCAGCCACCGCGGCGGATACACGCCGTTCATGTTCAGCCTGGACGGCAAGATTGCGCCGGGAACTGAAAAGGAGCTGATTGTCAGGGTCGACAACCGCCTGACGTACGCTATGATCCCTGGAATAAACCTCGGCTGGAACGCATATGGCGGGCTTACCCGCGAAGTCTTCCTGATCAGCAGGCCGAAGCTCAGGATAGAGGAGCTGCACACTTCAACCAAGGTGGCAGACGATGGAACGGCAAAGCTCTGCATAACCGGAAGAATTGCAAATTTCCCGAAGAAGGCAAAGGACTTCGAACTGACTGTCATGCTCAAGGACGGCGAAAAGACCTGCGCGCAGTCTGCCGTCAAAGCTTCGCTGAAGCCCGGCCTCTCAGAACCTTTCAAAATTGACCTTGCAGTTGCCAGGGCGCATCTCTGGTCTCCGGACGATCCGTTCCTGCACACTCTGGAAATGTCATTTGATGGCGGGCAGACACCCCACGTCCGGCTGCCGATAGGCTTGCGCGAGATCCGCATCGACGGACAGAATTTCCTCTTGAACGGAAAACGGCTCTGGCTGCAGGGATTCGGACGCCATGAGGACTGCAAGGATTACGGGCCATGCATGCCGCCAGATATGAATACCAGCGAGATCCGCAGGATAAAGGATTTCGGCGCCAACCATCTGCGCACCGGACATTATCCCAACCATCCATCCACATACGCCGCCTGCGACAGGCTGGGGTTGCTGGTCTTCTCCGAGATTCCAGCATGGCAGCTGAACAGGAACTGGATGCAGACGGAACAGGCATGGAACGAGTGGGCCGAACCTCAGATATCTGAGATGATCAGCTGGTACGGAAATTATACGTCGATCATCAGCTGGGGCGCTGCAAACGAAATGGGAGGTGCTCCAGAATATAACAGGAAGGCGGTCGCTTATATCAAGGAGAAGGATCCCGAAAGGATACCGATGATAGTGATCGCCGCGACAGAGGATCCGGAACTCTACAGGCTTCTCCCGATGGCCGGACGCAACCTCCATTACGGCTGGTATCATTCAAAAAGAGTATATGACGGCATGAGGCACGGTCTCGCCGAAAACACAAGGCTGGCCGAATCTTCCAACACTCCTATATGGGTCGCGGAACTCGGTGGACAAGGCGCATCTGATGCAATGACCGGCGGGTACAACGACGAGATGCGCGGGTCCGAGACTTACCTCGACAAGATCGTCCGTTTCGGGTTCCAGTATGCTGCGGTAACAAGTGAGCGTGTAATCGGGATCGCCGTGTGGACATGGTCCGACTTCTGCCGGGAAAACGTAGTCAACACGCATGGTATTTTCGGCTTCGGACGCGAGAAGAAGATAGTCGCATATACTGTCCGCAACCTTTATGCCGGCGACTTCCGCATATATCTCTGCGAGGACGATTCGACATGCAATCCCGGCGGCATATTCCATGCTAAGGCGCATCTGTTCAATCCGAAGCTCCTGCAGATTCCGGCAGGATTGACTGTCAACTGGCGCATCATGCACGGCTCTGAAGCTCTTGCATCCGGCAAGCTGCAGTTGCCTGGAGGCGGAACGGCCCGCGCTGTCGACGCAGGCGACATTTCATGGAATATTCCCACGGAATCCAAGGGGATGTTTTCGCTCTGGGCGGAACTTGTGGACGGCACTGGAAAACTCATCCACACGAACTCCGTCCACTTCGGCGCAGGACAGCCTGCGGAAAAGCCCGGCAGACTTGTCTTGTCGGCGCTGGCCGACGGAAAAGAAGTGGATGCGACTGCGGAATTCGCAGGAGTCAGGCTTCCTGTCTACGCAGATCCCGGACTGATCATTCCTCTTCCAGAAGGTGAATACGAAATGGCTGTCAGGCGCGGTGACGATGAACAGAAGCTGAAAGTTAAAATCACCTCCGGCAGGACTACGGAAGAAAAGGTGGAGTTCAAGTGAATTTTGATTCGTCGGCCCGGCAGACGAGTCGCCTGTGGCAATCATAAATAGTCTA
The DNA here is from genome assembly GCA_964506605.1 of uncultured Victivallis sp. Taxonomy (GTDB): domain Bacteria; phylum Verrucomicrobiota; class Lentisphaeria; order Victivallales; family GWF2-50-93; genus GWF2-50-93. Next base: position 2,146 of record CAZDNQ010000613.1, read on the forward strand.
TAAACAGATGCTTTTCGAAAAGGGTAACGCGGACATTCCTGTCTGCGATAAAAAATAAAATTTGAATCCACAGACAAGAATGTCTGTGCTACTTTAAAGGCAAATTTCATTTCTGAATCAGCTTTTCGAGCAGGCTCTAAATATAATGGCAGGACATGATGAGTTGGAAGACATAATGAAACGCAGACACATAAGCATCTTTCTCTTCATCGTCGTGCTGGCGCTCGCGGCGCTCTGGGCTTATTCATCATGCAGGCACGCATTCGACGACGACGAGTTCCAGCATGTCCACATCGCCTGGCTGCTGCACCACGGATATGTCCCATACAGGGATTTCTTCGAGCATCATCTTGTGCTCTACCACCGGCTGACAGCCCCTCTTTTTATTTTCGGCGAAAACTTCTGGCAGATATTCGTCTTCAGGACGCTCAGCCTGCTTTCCGGAGCTGGCGCATTGTTCCTCCTGTACCGATGCGGCAGGAGCTTCGGACTTTCCCCTCTCGCTTCAGGAACTGGAGCATGGCTGCTCGGGATCACGCCGATGTTCCTGCTGAAAATGACCGAGGCGAGGCCTGAGGCCCCTGCGATCCTCGCATTCGCCGCTGCGCTCGCGCTTACATTCGCGAAATCCGCAGGAACTCCGGCGGCATCCCGTGTCCAATGGAGATTCATACTCATCGGGCTTATTGCAGGATCCATGGCGCTGCTGAGCCAGAAATACGTGATAGCAGCAGGCGCCCTGCTTGCCGCCATCTATTTCCTGCACGGCTGGAGGCCTGCGGTTACGGCGACCGGAGCCTTCTGCTCTTCTATCGCCATTTATGCAGTCTGGATGCTCGCCATCGGCGCAGGAGGCCAGGCGTTCGACTCCGTCATAATACTGAACATGCGCTGGAAGTACACGTTTTCGCCTTCAGGATACTTCGTGGAACTTTTCTCGACCGCCGGAATCCTTCTGGTGGCGGGCGGACTTGGAATCCTGAGGTCACTGTTCCAGGGACATTCACGTCCGCAGGCCTTCGCGCTGGCGGCACTGCTTGCCGGCTGCCTCCTGCAGATCTTCCTTGTCCCGGTCCCGTACCGCCAGACATTCCTGCCCCTGCTCGTGATCCTCGCCCTCGGGACAGTGCTCTTCTCGGAGTCCATATA
>CAZDNQ010000614.1:0-3281 GCA_964506605.1 uncultured Victivallis sp.
CCTCGACGCCGTCTCCGAGATCCGCCCTCCCCTCATAATTGCGACCCTCGCAGTGATCGTCAGCTTCCTGCCGATGTTCTTCATCACCGGGATGATGGGGCCGTACATGCGTCCGATGGCGCTGAATGTCCCAGTCACCATGCTCATGTCTATGCTTGTCGCATTCACGATCACGCCATGGCTCTCATTCCATATCATCAAAAGGAGATTCAAGCCGGGAGCTGCACCGGACGGGACGAGCCATGACACGCACGATTTCGGCAAGGTCCGGGAGTCTTCGCTCTACAGGCTCTTCCAGCCGCTGATGGGGCCGCTGCTCCGTTCAAGGCGGAATGCATTTGCATTCCTCGCCATCGTCGCATTCCTCGCCGCCGCCGCCATGGGGCTCGCCGCGCTGCGCAGCGTACCTCTGAAGATGCTGCCTTTCGACAACAAGAACGAACTGCTGCTGGTGCTGGACCTCGACGAGGGAACCACACTCGAACGCACCGATGCCGCCGTACGTGATTTTGAAAGCTACCTCTCCACGGTCCCGGAACTTGCGGATTTCGCAAGCTATGTCGGAATATCTTCGCCCATGGATTTCAACGGCCTCGTCCGCCACTACTATATCAGGAAGGGCGACAACCTGGCCGAGATCAGGATAAATCTTGCCGGCAGGGATCACCGGAGACAGCAGAGCCACGCCATCGGACTCCGCCTGCGGAACGAGCTCCAGAAGATCGCAGACAGACACCATGCCAGGATGAAGCTGGTTGAGACGCCGCCGGGACCGCCGGTGATCGCAAGCATCGTCGCGGAGGTTTATGGACAGCCCGACAGCAGCTATGAGGATATCCTTCGGGCCGCAGACACCGTAGAAGCGCGTCTCAGGCTCGAGCCAGGCGTCGTCGATGTCGACGATGTGCGCGAAGTCCGCAGGAAAAAGTTCATCTTCGTGCCCGACCAGGAGAAGGCCGCCCTGAACGGCATAAGCACGGAGAAGATCGCGGAAACACTGAAGATGGCCCTTTCTGGCGGATATGCAGGGACCCTGCAGAGCGGATCGGAACGGAATCCCCTGCTGATCGAGCTGAAAATCCCTGTCCAACAGCGCACGAACGCATCGGACCTCTCACGCATCTACGTCAAAGGCGATACCGGCAACCTCGTCCCGCTCTCCGAACTCGGCCGCTGGAAGGATTCCTGCGCCGACCAGCAGATATACCATAAGAACCTGAAAAGAGTCGCATATGTCTTCGCGGAGACGGCAGGACGCCCCCCTGCGGACATAGTCGTGGACGTGCAGAGCGACAAGACAGCCTTCGGATCTTCCGAAAAGGAGATGAAGCACGAGGGGAGCGGATATATTGCCGGAACACCGGCAAGACCAGTCTCCTCCAGGACATTCCTCTCGAACGGTGGCGGCATCAAATGGGCGCTTCCCTATAAGTTCATGGTGGACTTTGCCGGCGAGGGGGAATGGAAGATCACCCTTGATGTGTTCCGCGATCTCGGCCTCGCCTTCGCGGCCGCACTTGTAGGAATTTATATCCTCCTTGTCGCGCAGACTTCGTCGTTCACAATACCGGCGGTGATCATGATGTCAATACCTCTCACCGTCATCGGCGTCATGCCCGGATTCTGGCTCCTGAATCTATTGGGCGCGGACCGCGTCGGCGGATATCTTGATCCGATATATTTCACCGCCACCGGCATGATAGGGATGATCGCGCTTTCGGGAATCGTCACGAGAAACTCGATCATTCTGGTGGACTTCATCCACATGTCGCTGAAACAGGGAAGGACACTGCCCGAGGCTGTAATGGAGAGCTGTGTGATCCGCCTGCGTCCGATTCTCCTGACGGCCAGCGCAGCAATGCTGGGGGCGATACCGATCATCATCGACCCGATATTCTCGGGCCTGGCCTGGGCCCTGATCTTCGGGCTCTTCGCTTCAACCCTCTTCACTCTCTTCGTCATTCCTGTCACTTACTGGCTCATATACGCCGACAAGCCGGGACACGGAATACCCCAGGTCGATGAAGAGTAGGATGCACATCCCTGGAATACTCCCTAATTCCAAAGTTCACGAGTCGCGGCAACTGCAAGGCTTGCTCGCCTTGGAGAGAAACAAGACGAAGCTGCCACGTGAGTCACGTGCCAACGTGGTCACGTGATGGTGACCACTGCGAGTTGAGGCTGACGCCGTAGTTGCCGATGAATCGTGAACTCCCTTCGGGTTTTGAAAGAGATGAACTGTTTTTTGTAAAAGAAATTTTTCCATTTTGACCTCATCTTTCAGTCTCTCATCTATTTCAAAATCGGGATTAGGGATAATTTGAACTCATGGCTTATACGGCTAGATTACCTGTCAACAGTCAATCAAGGGGAGGGAGGATGAACAGGAAATCCGCTTTGGCCTGCATCTGCATGACCGTCATGATGCTCGCACAGGCCCAGGACTGGACCTTCAAGGTCGACGACAACGGATACATCCACAACTGGCTCGCGCTCCCTCCAATCCAGCTCGACTCCAAGGCTGGCATTCATAACGAAGATTCACAGCGGGACTTCTATGAGAGGGACTTCTTCCCGAAGCAGCGGATCGCCGAACCTTCCGAGAACGACAAAGTGACTGTCGACGGCAAGGAACTCGAATGGAAGACCTACCAGGTAGAGGACCCCTGCTGGAAATTCGACACGCCCCCGGTCAACTCCATCTACTTCGTCGTAACATATGTCATCGCAAAGGAGGAAATTCCCAACGTCAGGCTGTCGATCGGATCCGATGACAGCTCGAAGTGGTTCCTGAACCATGTCGAAGTCCTCAGGATATACGCCGGTCGCGCCGTCGAGAAGGACACCAACCAGACGCTGCCCCTGACACTGAAGAAAGGCACAAATGTCATCATGGCGCTGGTCATCAACGGCAACGGCGAAGCCGGTGTCTCCGCGCGCTTCATCGACAAGGACGGCAACCCCCTGAAGAACATCAGGGTCTCCACCGAACCCGACAAGACTCCCGCTCCCGCCCCTGCTCCCGCAAAAGCTCCGGAAAAAACTCCAGCATCCCCTGGAAAGTGATACTGCAATTCGAACTGAAGCGCCGGTAATCAGTAATCAGTAATCAGTAATCGGTTTTCCACTGCCGCTTTAAATTCATTATCCCCCTTCGTTATTCGATGTTCAGAGTTTTCGCCTAGGCGGATTGAATGTTCAATATTCGTTATTCGGTGTTCAGTGTTCGTTTGTAGTCAAGCCCTGGTCGCCTACGGCGCCGCCTGAGGCGGGTAAACCCG
>CAZDNQ010000615.1:0-3280 GCA_964506605.1 uncultured Victivallis sp.
AGACGGCCTGCTCAAATGCGATATGAGGCCATCATGGATAAAAGGACAATCAGGACCACGGAGCTGCCGCCGTCATTGCATAGGAACTTTGCCAGGACAAGCCTCCTGAACCTTAAGGGGATTCCCGGATATTCCAGGGCGAAGAACGACGGAGACCCTGTGTCAGCATACGAGGTGGTGAAAAAGGTCATGTGCAATGAGACCGGCAGGGTGAAGATGCTGGAACTGTTTTCATGGCTGGAGAAGGATGTCCCGGTCTGCATTGTCCCCGTGATCGGCGCAGAAAGGAAATGGAGCATCAATGCCCTTCCGCTGGCCTACGCAAAAGTCCTTGCAGGCTACTATTCTGAACTGACAGGGGCATCCGCAAGGGTTCTTGACAGCATTGTCAAAGTCAGCAGGCCGAACACCGGGCTGGGTCATTCGTTCCGTCTTGGCAACAGGGTCACATATGACGGGAAAATTCCAGACGGGAATTTTCAGTATATCCTCGCCGACGACACATATACCTTCGGGAGGACCGTGATGTCGCTCATGGAACACATAGTTTCACAGGGAGGGAACGTCGTCCTGATAAGCACGCTTGCATCGCGCTACACCCACCAGATAAAACCTTCCGATGAGCTTATTGATAAATTCAGAAAGGAGTATAGGATAACCAATGACAACATCAGGGAAATCACAGGAAATGAAATCGAATACTTCACAGCAGGGGAAATCTGCGGCCTCAACCTCAATCCGAACAGGAAACTCGGACCGGAAGGACTCCGCCGCATCTGCACTAAGGAAAATATCCAGGGATACCTTTACGAAGCTTGATGCTGTCATAAGGGAAAATCCGCTTCCGTCACTGGAAAGCCTGTCAGGGAAGAAATAAATCTGCCAGGAAATCCCGCCATTGCATCAAATTCATAGTTGACTCCTGCTTTGAGGGAATATGGCATGTGGCTCTGCATTCTTTTGCGGCAGATGTTTACCGGCAAGATTATTAAGTTCACAGGGAGATTGTCTTTGGACAGGGACTGGTATTTATAAATGGCTATACTTGCGTTTGCGCTTATGTCTTTCAATTGCAGATGCCGCAGGTATTTTGGCAAATATACTGCCAGCCGGAACCGTAGAAGAGCCCGTATTCTATAATGACAGAATTAAATCCGGAAAGAACAGCTTCCAAAAGCCATATAGATTTTTCCGGGAGTATAGGAAAAATGGAAATCCGCCGCTCCGACGAGCTGTAAGGGCCCATTCTCGCGAGGGGCTGGAAACAGACTGCGCCATGGCCTATATCCTGAATGCCCATAACCAGACGGGCAGACGCATCGGGAAGGAATCATTTTTTAATATTTCCCAGTATCCTGTCTTATCAGAGCAAAACGTTTGACAATCCCTCGTTTTTTCGACGAATTCATTCGGAAGGACTCAATTCCGATATTCCTTTTATCGGCGGAAATACAGATGGATTTACAGGCGGAAGACCTCTGCGTTCGGAGGCGATTACAGACGCTTTTTCCTATGCCAGGTTCCTTCTGAATTATGAATGTATGGATTGACATCCATTTTTTATGTTTTCATTGATTTCTCGCTTGTCACGAAAAAAGCCTTTATCCCCAGATTCCGTTTTATCCATTTTTTAATATTTGGAAACAATAAGCCGCACATGTAATGGGGTGGACATCCTTGCCGTGAAGTCCGATGGTGGAAGCAGAGGTGCAAGCGTTTTTTTATCGGTTATATTTTATTGCCGACCATGTTCCCGGAGATATTGTTCCCTCTCCTGATCTCGAATATGTCCGGCAGTACTCCGCCTATGCAGCCTCCTCGAAATCTCAACAGCTTGGAATCCAGGCTTCTGCGGAGGCCGCCGATGGTGTCATATGTGTAGAGAAACCTGTCTTTTCCGAGGACGCACTTGCCGGCCTCTTCCGGAGGCAGGACCTCGACTATCTCCACGGCAATGCGGAGTATCTCCTTCCATTTCTTCAGGAGGAGCTGGAAATCCGGTTTTCCGCCCTCGAATTCCAGCGTGTCGTATTCTGCGAGCGAATATTTTGCCGACCTCCCGGCTTCGGCAAGGAGGGAGGAAGGACTGTATCCGGGATCTTTGCCGCATGCGGCGTATACGAGGAATCCCAGCTGCTGGATGTTGTCGGAGGCGCTTATTGTGTCTACCCAGTCCCTCACCTCCATCCTGCCGCCAAGCGCAAGAACCTTGTTCGTCGCAAGATCGAAAGGATGGGCGGTAAGTCCAAATACCGGATGCTTAAGGAGAGGGAAGAACCGGTAAGCGCTGTCCCTGACCCACTGGATCCTGAGCTTTTCATCTCCCCTGGAAACTATCGCCTCCACGATGGATGGTGTATTCCGCAGGAACTCCGCGCTGCATCCGGCGGCCTCCAGGAGGGAAATATCCTTTTTCCAAGATCTGTCAAGCGCTTCAGCGGTATCATGGAAGATATCCAGATCCTTTGAAAGCCTTTTTGACTTGCTGTAGACGGACAGGGGGACCCCTCCGGCGACATAGCTTTCACCGCTCAGCATCCTCTCTTCCGCAAGAAGATTGCAGACTATTGCCTGGAATGTTGTAACCGACATATCAGCTTGCCCGCTTCCTTATATGCTTCAAGATCCCCGTTCCGCTGGATTTTCCTCAGCACTGACAGCGTTTCCGTAGCACCGGAAGGGTAATATCTGTCAGGCATGTACCATAGGCAGCGCATCCTCTGCCTGTCCACAAGCTCCATGACTTTCCTGTTTGTCTTCCCGGCATTCATCAATGCCCCCGGCTTTTCCCTGATAAATAAGTCCAATGAAATCCTTATATCTTAAATATAGCCTTCGAAGGGCGCATCCGCAATTGTTTTTCCATCTCCCTTTGAAATTATGCAGGTAAGGGGAGGAGCATGAAAATCAAATTAAGTTTTCTGGAAAAACAATAAGCCGCCTATCATGGGATCAGGGCTATGCAGCCTGTTCCAATGGCAATATTCTTTTTATGGCAGGAGAGGAAGTGCAGAAGAGAGGAGTGGAACACGACAATGAAGGAGGAACCGTGGACAACGTGACAGTTGAAACCGACCCGAAATGGGTAAGGAAAAAGGAAGTCCTGAAGATGTTCAACATCGGATTCCGTAAACTCGACTATTGGACATCCTGCGGCTATATCAGAACTGTGAAATTCAACGGCGACAGCCAGCAGGGAACCCGGCTCTACCACGCCCCGGACATTGAAGAACTGCTCCTGAAGCTTTCCGCCGGGCACACTCCGGAACCGAAAATAGGG
>CAZDNQ010000616.1:0-3279 GCA_964506605.1 uncultured Victivallis sp.
GGACTGTTGTCAAGGAAAATGACTGTTTCATCTGGAAACTATGCGGGAAATACCAGATAGCCCCTGACAGGACAGGCTGGAACGAGCAGTTTTAAACCGAATGCATTTCCTGGACGGGGAATTGAATCGCGGGACGGGTGTCATTCCTTGTCGGCATCATCATCCCTGCAGTTGTCAAGTGATGATGAAACTCTGGCGCTGACCTTGAAGACCATTTCCTGGGAAAACGCCTTCCTGTAATCATCGCAGATCTTGTCCAGCTCCCCGTTTTTCCCGGACTTGTGCACGATGACAAGAACCTTTGTCTTTTCCTTGATGATCCTGCCATGTGAATCCTTATACTGTCCGTATGAATCGAATACAGTCAGCCCGTCAGGGAAGAGGGGAGTCACAGACTTGTCCAGGAAATCCTGCCATTCCGCCTCCGTCACCGATGTCCCGTCTGACTTCTTGAGGCCGAAGTATAGTTCGCTTCTGACAGAGTCTCCGAAGCATGCACACACCTCGGATTCGGAGGCGCTTATCTTGTTCAAGGAATTAATGTTCACGCAGGAACAGAGAGCCGCGCACAGGAGCGCCATCGCGGCCGATATGGAAATAAAGGATTTCATGTGGAGTCCAGTCTGTTATTAAGCGTTTTGGCTTTTCGCCATCTCGCCGAGTTCTTTCGAGCGTGCTTCTGCGGCTTTGATTACTTCATGAACAAGCCCTCGGAAATTGGATTTCTCAAGGACCGCGAGTCCGGCAGCAGTCGTTCCGCCTTTTGATGTGACGGCCGTCCTCAGCTCATACGGTGTGCCCATCTTCTGATTGAGCATCTCAGCCGAACCGGAAACTGTCTGGACAACCAGTTCCAACGCGACATCCTTGTCGAATCCCTGTTTTACTGCGGCATCGACCATCGCCTGGACGTATTCGAATACGAATGCCGGGCCGCTTCCGCTTAGCGCTGTCACAAGGTCGAGACTGGATTCAGGAAGTTCATATACAATTCCAGAAGCCTTGAAAAAGCTTCTGGCGATTTCCTTGTCGGTCGTGGAGACACCGTACTCACAGGCGATGACCGTAGCGCCTCTGCTGACCATGAGCGGCGTGTTGGGCATTGTCCTGATGATTCTCCTGGAGGAAAACCATTTCGAGAGGGAGCAGAGCGGGATTCCCGCCATGATGGATATGATCAACTTATCCCGGCAGAGTTGTGCAATTTCAGGGATGAGATCCTTTATCGACTGGGGCTTGACTGCCAGCAGGACTACGTCCGCCCCCTTTAACGCTTCCGCAGAAGATTCGACACAGCGGATTCCCGTCTTCACTTCAAATGCCTTGCGGGCATCCTCGATTATGTCTGAAGCGAGTATGTCAGTTGCCGAAAGCACCTTCTCCCTTACGATGCCGAGGGCCAGTGCAGTCGCCATCTTTCCAGAACCTATGATTGCAAGCTTCATAAATATATTAAAATTTCCCGCGGAAATTTTAAACCTTATAGTCGCACCGGAGGCAGCGACCAGCCTCGCGGCAGGCGGATTCCTTCGTGATTGTCTTTTCGACTTCCACGCTGATTAGACGTTCGCCTGCATTAAGCATCGGGAATTCCACGGGCAGCGCTTCCGCAATTTCCTTTTCAGGATCGAAATCGACTGCAGGAAGATCGAACTTCTCCCAGAAATATTCCTTCCTCCCGGGGATGAGCTTCCTGTCGATGGACTTGGCGGCGTGCTGTCCGGCTGCAATAGCCTCGATGACAGTCGAAGGTCCGAGGACGACATCTCCGCCCGCGAAAATGTCGGCGACAGGTGTCGTGCCGTTCTTCTCGCTGGCCTTGAGTTCGCCGTCCTTGACCGCGTTCAGGTCGTCGCCGGAAAGTATTGCGCCTGGATCAGGCTTATGACCTATCGCCAGGAGGATGGTGTCGACTTCACGGTCCTCGTCTGAATTCGGAATTTCCTCAGGGGCGCGGCGTCCGGACCTGTCGAATTCACCGAGCCTGTACTTCTTCAATGTCGCGATGAGCCTGCCGTTGGCGGATTTCCTGATGCCTATGAGGTTTTCAAGGAATTCAACCTTTACGCCTTCAACTTCAGCCTCGCGTATTTCAATAGGATTCGTCGGCATCTCCTTACGGGTGCGGCGGTAGACGATTGTGACGTTCTTAGCGCCGAACCTCTGCGCAATTCGCGAACAGTCGATGGCGGCGTCTCCGCCGCCGATGACCATGACTTCATTTCCGACCTTGATAGTCTCGCCCTTGGCTGCGCGTTCGAGGAACTTGGTTCCAGGGAGAACGCCAGGAAGATCGAGCCCGCTTATTTTCGGCATGAGCTCGCGGCCCGCGCCTACGGAGACGAATATTGAATCAAATCCCTCCTTGCGGAGGTCTGCTATTGACTTGTCCTTTCCGACGGTGAAGCTGGTCTTTATCTTAACTCCGAGATTCTCCATGTTCCTGATTTCCTTCGCAAGAACTTTCCTAGGCAGGCGGTAGTCAGGTATCGCATAGCGCATGAGTCCCCCGGCCTCGGGCTGTTTCTCGAAGACAGTCACATCATATCCAAGAAGGACGAGATAATATGCGCAGCTGAGTCCGGCAGGTCCGGCGCCGATGACGGCGACCTTTTTGCCGTTGGGCTTTTCCTTCTTCGGATAGAGATCCCTGTAGTCCTCGTGGAGGTCGCCGATGTAGCGTTTGACGGCGCGCACTGCGAGCGGTCCTTCGAGATCGTCTCGGCGGCATTTCTTCGTGCACCACTGTGGGCAGACGCGTCCGCAGACGGACGGGAACGGATTGTTCCGGAGATGGACACGGAGAGCCTCGTCGAAGCGTCCGTATTTCGTATAACCTAGATATGCGGGGACATTTACATTTGCGGGACATGCGTTGACGCACGGCGCCCACATCATTGTGCCGCATACTCCGGCTTCACAGTGCTTGTCTGTTATATGATCCAGATATTCCTTGCGGAAATAACGCAGTGTCGAAAGTATGGGGTTGGGCGCGCTCTGTCCGAGACCGCACAGCGAAGTCTTGCCAATCGTATTTGCAAGCTGCTCGAGGCGTTCGAGGTCGTTCATTGTGCCGCGGCCTTCGCAAATCTTGTTGAGGAGGTCGAGCATGATCCTGGTGCCGACACGGCACGGCGTGCACTTGCCGCATGATTCCTCGGCGATGAACTCCATGAAATATCTCGCCAGGTCGACCATGCAGGTGTCCTCGTTCATTACGATGAGTCCGCCTGATCCCATGATCGCGCCTAGAACGGGCAGGGTCTCATAGGTGACAGG
>CAZDNQ010000617.1:0-3272 GCA_964506605.1 uncultured Victivallis sp.
ATCGAACCAGATCGTCTCGTATCCTTTTTTGAGATCATATCCGTCATAATAATTTCCGCGCACAGCCCTGAGCTCAGCCTTCATGTCTGGCCGGAGCGAGTATTCCAGGAAACGGAACGGGGGCTGGGAACCGTGCTCGTATGCGCATAGCCAGGAATTTTTCGAATCGCTTCCGCACAGGATCGGCCCCATCAAGGTCGACTTGTCCTTGAAAGCCCGGGCAGGAACCTTATCTTCCGTCGGAATATAGCTGTGGATGAGCTCGTCGAAATCGCTGAGCCTGACCTCCCGCACTTCAACGGCGGCTTTCATGTCGACAGATAGATATGTGATTGAGTCATGCCCTGAGCTACGGGTAAGACTGGCATCGCCGGAGACGATGTATTTGAACCTGATGAACGGAGATTTCTGAGATGTTCGCATAACCAGCTGGAGTTTCAAGCCGGGCCTGGCCTTGATCCTCCCTTCAATGACATGCTCGGTCACGTCCGACATGAGCTTGCACCGGGACTTTTCCTGGAACGAATCCACTGCGAGAACGGTCCGTTTTCCGTCGATCTCGAAGATTGGAGCAGGAATGGAAATCCTACGTCCCTGGCTGCCGTACGACCAGAGCTGATCCACTTTTCCTGCAAATGAGACCTCGACTTTTCCTGAAGATATTTTCATTTGACAAATTCAAGAACATGCCTTGCGGCATTGACTACAAGCGTATTCATAATATTTAAATTGCATCAGTTTGTAGTTAAGCCCGCAAGGGCTGTTCTTTCTCCATTGGTGTTAAGATTTAAAGAAGCCTTCCCTATCTATTCAAAATTGTCGACCTTGGCCCTGTCGGGTATTACAAAATCCGGGATCCTCACTTCGCCTATCTGAGTCCCCAGCACCTCGATATCCTTCAGATCCCCCTTCCCTAGTCCTCTTGCATTGGCAATCCTGGTAGTCGGCACCTCCATGGGATCAAGCCCTATGATCGAGGAGCAGACAGCGTCGACGGATATGGAATCAAATCCGGAGACGATTACTCCAATCTGCCTCGCAGGTCCTTCGATCGGCCCCTTGCCCTCCATACCGATTATCCCATCCATGACAGTGAGCCTGGGACGGGCAAGGCTGTATATGTCGACAAGCATGTCGCCCATGCAACCCGCAAGTCTGGAGGTCCTGTGATAGAAGCTCTTGTGGTATCCTGGCGCAAGCCCCAGGAGGTTCTTCACCGCACCGGTATAAAGCACCAGCTCATGCGTCTTTAGCTTGGGCATGTCGATAATCACATCGGAATCAAGAGTAGTCCTGCTCATCCAGATCTTCTTAAGGAAGACGCCGCCAGGGCATGGCTGCTCAACCCATTCCTCGTCGTCGAATGAAACCGTCTGCACACCGAATTCGTCGGCGACCTCCTTTATCCCCACCTTGGCGAACGGCTTCTGGAAGAACTCCTTGAAATCAATATCGTCCGGCCTGAACACAGGAGCATCCTCACCCGGCATCTTGAGCGCGAGGACGTCCTTGATGTTTTCAGCGGTGTACAATGCCTTGAGAAAGGTCCTGGTGCATTCGTAATCCCTGCCCTTGAACCTGATCTTCGCCTTCTTGTTCAATGCATCCAGTATCTCCCATCTGACCGTTCCGCAGCTTTCACCGATGCAGACTTTAGCGCCGGTGTCCTTCAGCAGTTTCAGGACGGCCCTGACAACTGTCGGATGCGTGGTGACAGCCTTGTCGAGAGGCAGCGTATCCGTGATATTGACCTTCAGCATCACCTTGTCGCCGCGTTTGACGACAGAGCTAATCCCGCCTATCATCTCCATGCTTTTCGCAACGGCATCCTCAACAAGACCCTTGTCGTATTCCCTGCATCTGACTATGGAAACTTTACTCATATGAATACATGTACTCCTGTACTATTCGCTTTTCTTCCTTAAGACCGCCATGAATTCCTGGTTGCCTTTTGGGCCCAGGATAGGCGACGGCATTATCTCCACAACTGAATATGAAAGCTCCTTAACTGCGAAATCCGCAATTTCATCCACACAGCGTTTCCTGACATTCTCGTCCCGGACAACTCCGCCTTTTGCGATGTCCTTGCGTCCGGCCTCGAACTGAGGCTTGATAAGTATGAACGCCCATCCGCCGGGCTTCAGGAGCTTGTCGGAGGCCGGCAGGACCTTTGTGACAGATATGAACGAAATGTCCATCGTGACAACATCGACCTTGACCGGAAGGAAAGATTCTTCGAGGTAGCGCGCATTCACGTTCTCGCGCGAGATCACGCGCGGGTCGTCCCTGAGCTTCTGGTGGAGCTGGGCGGTCCCGACATCGACGGCGTAGACCCTGTCGGCGCCGCACTGGATCATCAGATCCGTGAATCCGCCGGTAGAGGCTCCGACATCCAGGCAGACAAGACCCGACATGTCGGGCAGAAATTTCTCGATGGCGGGAAGCAGCTTGTAGGCGCCGCGGCTGACATACGGGCATTTCTCCTCGACGGAGAGCTCGGCCTCGCTGTCGTATGATTCGGAAGCCTTCTGGACAACGTGATCGGCCCCTGCCCTCACCTTCCCGGCTAGTATGAGACGTTTCGCCTGTTCGCGGCTTTCGCAGATCCCCTGCTGGACCAGGAGCATGTCGGCCCTGATTTTCATATGTGGTTCCCTTTTGATTGCTGGTTGTTCTTCTCAAAAAGCTTCAGGAGCTTCTGTTTCTTGCCGTGCCAGCAGACGAGGCAATATACAAACGATGCAAGGCTTATAAGAATGCATGCATAGATGAAGACATTCCCATACTTCGAGTAGAATGTGAGCGGCGGATCCGGAATCAGGTCGATGCTGAAATTTGCAAACCCCTTCTTCTTTTCCATAGGATCAGGAAATGTCTTGCCGGTCCTCTCGTCGCGCTTCTCTCCCAGGCTGTCGATTATGGCGCCGTTCGCGCCTATGACGCATGTGCCGCTGTTGTTGCCGGCCCTTACGATGGGACGCCTGTTCTCAACCGCCCTGAAGACGGCGTGGGCAAGATGCTGTTCCGGCTCCGAACTCGTGGGATACCAGGCATCGTTGCTTATTATGATGATCAGGTTGGCGCCGGTCAACGCGCAGTTCCTGGATATCTCCGGGAACACGTCCTCGAAGCAGATGTTCACGCATGCCCTGGCTTTTCCAAGATTGAACAGCGTGTACCGGGTCCCAGGAGTAAGGTTCCTGCCCATGCTGAAGAAGTCCTTGACTCTTCTCGGGACAAGGTTGCCAAACCGAGTATACTCCCCCCATGGC
>CAZDNQ010000618.1:0-3266 GCA_964506605.1 uncultured Victivallis sp.
GATATTGGATATTCAATTGGTTGCGGATCGCCTCCTTGGCACTCCCTCAGTTCCCCTTCCGCCGCCATTCCCTCGGGGAGAGGCCTTTCTTCGACTTGAACTGGCGGTTGAAGCTGGAGAGGGAGGCGTAACCTACCCGTCCGGCGATGTCGATCACCGGATCGGATGTATTCTCCAGGAGGTTCGCCGCCATGCTTATACTGATCTCGTGCAGATACTTCTCCGGGGATTTCCTGACGGCCTTGTGGAAAAGACGCCGCAGCGTCTCGACGCTTACGCATGTCCTCTTCGCGATCTCCTTGACACTGACCTGCTCATGGAAGTGGTTGCCCAGATAGTTCAACGCCGGAGATATCCGTTCAATGGCGTTCTGGCTCAGCTTGATGCTCCGTGTTGCCGGCGCCGAATTCCTTTCGCCGCATGTCCTGCCGATTTCGATGAGGAAACGCACAAGCAATGACTTGAAGGCTGTCTTGTAGTTCTTCTTTTTACCTTCAAGCTCCTTGAGCATGCCTTCAAAGAGTTCTCCGAAAAGAGGATGCTTCTTCCGCGTGAAGATATAGGGGAATGATTTCCCGCAGAGACCAGATGTTGAAAGCACGTCGGCGCTGCCGCAGGCGTCGGCGAGAAGGACCGCAGGCTCGAAGAAGAGGAACGACCAGTTGCTCCTGGTACCTGAGGCGCTGCTTGCGAAATGCGCGGAGATCTCGTTGAACACGGCCACGTCGTTCTTCGAGTAGGGCAGTATCCTCTCCCCGCAGATGAATATCCCGTTGCCGTCATGGCAGAATCCGATCTCCAGGCAGTCGTGCACGTGGATGGTCTTTATAGGAGCGTCGGTCTGGAACCTGTTCCTCTCGATGTAGAGGGGGAAGTCCGGAGGCAGCGTTCCGGCCTTGCGGTCCGATACTATCGGTATGAATGACCGTTTCTGCATAGTGTTTGCCTGTTTGAGATAGGAATACTCCGGAATCCAATATATCTTATATTCCTTTAATTTGAAAACAACTTTCGAGATTAATCCAACAAGGACATTGCAGCATGAAAACGGAATTTTCAGTAGCAAGGATATTTTCGGACAACATGGTCCTCCAGCGGAATGCCTGCATCCCTGTCTGGGGTACGGGCGAACCGGGAGACAATGTCGAGGTCTCATTTGCCCCTTCGACAGGCTCAGGACAAGGAGGACAGAGCAAGAAAGGGAAGGTTGGAATGGATGGCAGATGGATGATTCATCTCGATCCTATGCCGGCATCCTGCGAACCTCGCAAACTACTTGTCTCCTCTTCAATCGAAAATCGGCAATTGGCAATCGAAAATGTATTGTTGGGCGAGGTCTGGATCGCGGGCGGTCAGTCGAACATGGAGTTTGCGCTTGCGGATACTTCATATGCAGGTGAGGAAATTCCCAAGGCGGATGATCCGGAACTGAGATGCTACAAGGTTCCGAGGATCCCATACGTCGGTGCCGATCTTGAGAATCCGGCCGCTTTCTCCGCAAAGCCTGAATGGAGCATCTGCACGCCTGGTAATGCCGGGACCTTCCCGGCGGTCGCATACCATTTTGCGGTTGAGATCCGGAAAACTCTCAAGGTGCCGGTGGGGATTGTCAGCTGCGCCTGGGGCGGAACTTCCGCCTCAAGCTGGATGAGCGAGAAATATCTTTCGGCTGACAAGGACATCAAGGTCTATCTTGACGAATACCAGAGGCTTATTGCAGGGCTCGACATGGATAAATATCTGCGTGATCATGAGGCGTACAACAGTTCAGTCGCCAGCTTCAACAGGATTAAAGTGGAGACACTGGCGAAGAACAAGGACATCGGCGCCGATGAGCTCAACAGGATACTCGGTCCCTATCCCTGGCCGCCGCCGGCCGGACCGAAGAATTTCCAGACGCCGTCGGGGCTCTACCACACGATGCTTGAGAAAATCTCGCCATATGCGGCAAAAGGAGTGATCTTCTACCAGGGTGAGAGCGACGTCGAGAAGGCCCCGCTGTACTGCAGCCTTTTCGGGAATATGATCCAGAACTGGCGCGACGACTGGAAGAATCCGAAACTGCCTTTCCTCTTCACCCAGATCACTTCATATGGCTGCGACGGGAAGCTGGACGGGGAGGACTGGGCGCAGCTTAGGGAGCAGCAGCTTCTTGCGTCCAGGAAGATTCCGGACACATATATGGCGGTCAGCATAGATTGCGGCGACGCGGTGGACATACATCCGAAAAACAAGAGGCCGATCGGGGAGAGGCTTGCGCTGATTGCAAGATCAAAGGTATACGGCGAGAAAATTGAATGTTCCGGGCCGGAGTTAAGGAAAATGGAAATCGGCAAGGGCAAGGCGATACTGCATTTTGATCATGTTGGCGACGGCCTTGCGGCAAGGGAAGGGCAGCTGGTTGGTTTCAGGATCTGCGATGTTCGCAGAAACTTTGCCGACGCAATCGCGGTGATAAAGGGCAGGGACATAGTCGAAGTTTCCAGCGGCGGCATTGAAAATCCGGTGGCTGTCAGATTTGGCTGGTCGAACTTTACGAGGGCTAATCTGGTCAACAGCCATGGCCTGCCGGCCAGCCCGTTCCGCACAGACGCATGAGAATGGAATCTGGCATCAAAAGTAACTATAATATATTATTGGTATACAGGTAGTTGTGAATAAGATATACCAAAATGGTCTAAAATAGCTTGCTTCGCTTTTCGGATTGTTATATAATAAGGACAGTTCAGGACTTCCTATTAATATCCGGAGCGGCTTATGGCACGTGGAAAATACACGGTTGTGGCTGAAAGGCTGATCAAGAGGATCCGCAGCGGGGACTACCATGCCCACGGCATCCCTGCGGAAAGGGATCTCGCCAGG
This sequence comes from uncultured Victivallis sp., assembly GCA_964506605.1. Taxonomy (GTDB): domain Bacteria; phylum Verrucomicrobiota; class Lentisphaeria; order Victivallales; family GWF2-50-93; genus GWF2-50-93. Next base: position 2,863 of record CAZDNQ010000618.1, read on the forward strand.
GAAATAGGAGTCAGCCGCATGACAGCCCGCAAGGCGCTGCAGAAACTTATCGACGATGGCCTTGTGTGCAGGCTCCCTAACGGACGCGTCGACGTACAGGATTCCGACGGTGCGGCCGATGCCTGCACGAGACTGCAGGTCGCGCTGCTTGCTCCGGCCTGGGATTCGGGTGAGACAAATGATCTGCATCTGTCCTTGTCTCTCTCCGCTGAAAAACTCAACATATCCCCTAGGCTTGTCTATTTTGTGCATCCTGATGATCCCATAATACAAAATACAGTGAACCGCTTCGACTGCACGTTCATCCTGCCTCCGGATTTCGACGAAAAGATGGTGGCGGAATTGAAGAGGACTGAAAATCCCTTTTTCATCGTCAACAACGACTGGAGCAGGTACGGGATCCC
>CAZDNQ010000619.1:0-3256 GCA_964506605.1 uncultured Victivallis sp.
AGGACGATGGCGGCGGACTGGAGACGCTGAGGAGAGAAGGATACATGTAAAAAGTAGGTTGGGCTTTAGCCCGACATTTCTAGAAATAAGAGCTGGCGGTTTAAAAACCGCCCTACTAGCAAGGTACATATTTATATAACGAAAGAAGACAGCCATGGAAACACAAAACTTATTGAAGATAGTCATAGTGGGGCATGTGGACCACGGAAAGAGCACGATCATCGGACGCCTGCTGGCGGACACCGGCTCGCTGCCGAAAGGCAAGCTGGAACAGGTCCAGGAGAACTGCCGCCGGAATTCAAAGCCTTTTGAATATGCGTTCCTGCTGGATGCATTGAAGAACGAGCAGAGGCAGGGGATAACCATCGACATGGCGCGCTGTTTCTTCAAGACTCCGGACCGGAACTACATGATCATCGACGCTCCCGGGCACATCGAGTTCCTCAAGAACATGGTCACAGGAGCGGCACGCGCCGATGCAGCACTTCTCGTGATCGACGCCCACGAGGGCATCCAGGAGAACTCGAAGCGGCACGGATACATACTCGGCATGCTCGGGATCAAACAGGTCGCTGTAATCATAAACAAGTTCGATCTTGCAGACTACAATAAAGACGTCTATGAGAATATTGCCAGGGACTATTCCGGGTTCCTGAAAAACATCGGCGTCACGGCATCGAGCTTCATCCCTGCAAGCGGACGCTTCGGCGACAACATTGTCAAGGGATCTCCAAACATCTCCTGGTACAAGGGGCCGTCGATCCTTGAACAGCTCGAAACATTCGCCTTGAAGCCCGACAACATCGAGAAGAGTTTCAGGATGCCTGTGCAGGACATCTACAAGTTCACTGAACAGGAAGATGAGCGCAGAATAGTTGCCGGCACAATCGAGACCGGGAGCATCAAGGTCGGCGACGATGTGGTGTTCCTGCCTTCCGGCAAGGAGTCGAAGGTCAGCTCGATCGAAGGTTTCAACAGCCCGGCCCGCAGCGAGATCGGAGCTCCGTATGCGACGGGATTCACGCTCGCAAGACAGATCTACATACATCCCGGCGAGATCATGTGCAGAAAGGGCGAATCCCTGCCAACGGTCGCGATGCGCCTGCGCGTGAACATCTTCTGGATGGGCAAGGCTCCGTTCATAAAGGGGAAGAAATATAAGCTCAAGCTGGCGGCTTCCCGCGGCAGCGTCGAACTTGTCGACATCATAAATGTCCTGGACGCATCTGAACTCAGTTCGATAAAGGGGAAGAAGCAACTGGACAGGCACGATGTCGGAGAGTGTGTGATCGAAACGGTCAAACCGATAGCGTTCGACTTTGTGAGCGACATCGAGAGCACAGGCCGTTTCGTGATCGTGGACAACTACGAGATCGCAGGCGGAGGAATTGTGATCGGCAAGGCTGAAGACGAGAATTCCCTGCTGAAGGAACATGTCCAGCAGCGCGAGTATTCCTGGGAGAAAGGGCCGATCAGCCCCTCATCGCGCACAGCCAGGAACCACCACCGCGGGAAGTTCATCGTGTTCACGGGCGACAAGGGGACAGGCAAGCGCGAAATAGCGAAGAACCTCGAGCAGGGGCTCTTCAACCTCAACCTGAATGTCTATTACCTCGGAATGACCAGCATCGTCGGCGGACTCGATTCCGACATGAAGGCGGCATTCGAGGACAGGGACGAGCATGTCCGTAGAATCGGCGAGCTCGCGAGGATAATGACCGATGCCGGACTCATCTTCATCACCGTGATAGACAATGCGGACGAGTACGATCTGGAGAAACTGAAACTTCTCAATTCCCCAAATGAAATACTTGTAGTTAACGTCGGGGAAAACTACTTTACCAAGTTCAGTCCGGATTTGAATTTCGATGCAAATCAGCCGGTCAAGGAGGCTACGGAGAAGATAAAGGGCCTGATGACCGCAACAGATATAATACCGAGCTATTGCATTTAGGAAGAACGAAACGGCGTACCGGAGAAACGGAGACACGGCGAAAGGGAAAATACTTTATGGATTTGTCATTCTGGAAGGAAAGATACGACACTCTCAAGCTCAAGGCGGATGAGTTTTCCGCCGGGAAGATCAATTCCGCGGAATTCAAGAAATCTGCTGCGCCACTTGGCATCTATGAGCAGAGCAACGGGAAGTTCATGGTCAGGGTCAGGGTAACGGGCGGCCATCTCCCAATATCTGATGCCCGGACAATAATCGATGTTGCGAGAAAAAATGGCGCCAGTTATCTACACCTTACGACAAGGCAGGACATCCAGCTGCATGAAATTGCAGCGCAAAACATCCATCCGATTGTTACTGAGCTCAACGACAAGGGAATCCTGTTTAGGGGCGGCGGCGGGGACACCTACAGGAACATCGTTGCATGTCCGCACAGCGGCCTTTCTCCGGAATCAGTATTTGATGTCCAGCCATACGCCAGAGCCGTCGACGAGTTCCTGCGCGAACAGGAGAAGTCCTTCCAGCTGCCGAGAAAGTTCAAGGCCGGATTCTCCTGCTCCAAGGCGGACGCTTCCATGGCTGTCCTGCAGGATCTCGGGTTCATTGCGAAGATCGCAGACGAAAGAAAAGGTTTCGAGGTCTTTTCCGGCGGCGGGATGGGGAGGGAAAGCGCTGTCGGAGTGAAAATATTCGATTTCCTTCCCGAGGAGGATCTGCTCAGATGTGTGAAGGCTGCGCTTGAGGTTTTCCACGAGCATGGCGACAGGACCAACCGCGCAAAGGCCAGGCTCCGCTTCTATGTTCAGAAGATTGGCGCCGTGGAATTCAAGAAGGTCTTTGATGAATATTATGGGCGGACTGAAAAGATCAGCCTTAAGTTAACTCGGGCATTCCTGCCCGAGATAATTAGACTTTCCAAAGGATCTTCTCCTGCCGGCAAATCGTTCGGGACCTGGAAGACCTATGCTGTTTCTCCTGCTTCCATTGGCAAGGATTTATTCTCTGTAAGGATCTTTGTCCCAGATGGAAATCTCTCGATCAATACTTTCGAGGAAATCTGCAGTATTGCTGGAAGCAAAGGGTTCCTGCGGACTTCGCAGAGTCAGGACATCTTTTTACCAGCAGTACAATCCGACAGTTTGCCGGAGGTCCACAGAATTCTCTCAAAACTGAATCTGGCAGGAGAGTCATTCAAAGGGCTTCTCACCTGCTGCGTGGGCGCCAAGGTCTGCAAGATCGGTATTCTTGACTCGACATCAATTTCGAGTTCAATTTCTGAAGAATTAGACAAGCTGTATTCAG
>CAZDNQ010000620.1:0-3256 GCA_964506605.1 uncultured Victivallis sp.
ACAGGCTTTATGTGACGTGGAGGCGTGCCTGAACGCGGGAGAGTGTGGAAAAAGTTGAAACAAACAGCGTTTCTAATTGTTTTTTTCCCTCATACGCACCACGAGATTAGCGAGACCGAGGAGTCCAGCCAACGTCTACGGGCAATGGTTCACTTGATTTAGGCTCAGCCTCCGGTTATATTCGATCCATTAAAAACTCTAAATTACAGTCAGTTAGGACTATGAACTTCAGAACTTGCTTTCTGATAATAGCCTTCTTCATTTTCAATAGAATTGCCAGCGCCGGTACTACGCCGATGGAAACCCCGGTTCAGGATGATAAGACCACGGCAATTGAATGCGAATACCAGCTGGTTGAAAAAGACCTGAATAAATTCAACGACAATCTGCCAGCAAAAGGCACTTATCATTATAAGGTTTATCTTCCTCCGGGCTACAGTTCGGACAAGGACACTTCCTATCCCTGCATATTTGTCGCCTCTCCCGGCGGAAATGCCTCACTGGGCAATCTTACTGAAGTCTCACGAAATGATAAATTCATAGTCGTCATGCTGGTTGAATCCAAGAACGGTCCAAATGAACCCAACATGGGGAATTTTCTCGCAGCCCACGACGATGCCGTCAAAAGATTCAGGATACAGGAAGGCCTCAAGATAGCCACCGGCTTTTCCGGCGGAGCAAGGGATAGCAGTAGAAATGCGGGAATGAGATCCGGTTTTTGCGGGATAATCCTTCAAGGTGCCGGATTTGCGCAACATACCGAAGGTCCCAGGAAGGGATATTACATTGTTGAAAGCCTTGAAAGACGCAGAGATTTGGCAGTATATGCCATATTCGGCAAGAATGACAGCAACATAAGCGAGATCCCAAGAATCAGGAGCGCATTTCCATCATATACCGAAATGGAAACTGATGTTTTTGATGGAGGGCATGAATGGGCTCCATCGGAATGCATGAAGAAGGGGATTGACTGGATTATAACTAAAATGCTCGATTCGGAGGAAGTCAAGAAAAACAAGCCCCTTGCCATCCAGCTCCTCAAGAGAGACATGAACCGGATACAGGATACCAAGTCGGACTTTCAAAAATTCGTGCTGCTTTCAAACATAGATGCACTTGTAAAGCTCCATAAGCTGTCGGCCGAACCGGATTTGAAGGACACTCTTGCAGACTTGCAGAAGCAGCTGCAGGAGCTCAGGAACAGCAAGACTGTGCAACTGGAGCTGGAGGCGCAAAAGGCATTTAACACTTTGGCCGCATCCGAGAGCAAGAAAAGGGAGAAACTGACCAAGGACAGCAGCGTGGCAAAAACAAATAAGGAGCTGGCCTCATTGATGGACAGCTACAAGAAACTCTCCGATAAATACAAGGACACCGAGTACGGCAGAAAAGCCGAGAACAAGGCCAAGAGCCTGGAAAGTGAGATCTCCCCACAGAAAAAATAATTATATAGGCATGAGGTTGGCTGATCAGATTAAGGATAAGCTCTGGAACGGGATTACTCCCTACACTATCAACAAATTGCGAGGCTGGAAATCTTTTCCCTGACCTTACAAAACCTCCCTCTCTCCCGTTGGTCGTCGGTCGGGGGATCTCCCTCGCGCCATGCTGGTCCAGGGAGGAAGACCACTGCTGATGAAGAACGCATCATGTCCGAACTCATCCACTGCCCCGTATATCTCCACGGCCTGCCTCCTCCTGCGCATCCTCTGGAGGAAGCGCCATGCGGACACCTTGTACCTGATGATCTTCAGGCAGTTCCCAAGCAGCCTGCTGGATGCACAATTCTATTGCCGTATCTGCAGGATGTCCTTTGTCTATTGCCGCTGTAGGACAGGCAAGGACACATTTCCTGCATCTTGAACACAGATCTTCATTCACAGATGGGGCTATGCCTGAAAGCATCCGAATCTCTTTATAGGGAACCTTCCCTGGTACATTAAGAATCTCGTTTGGACTACTAACGCCGTTCCTGAGTGTTTCGCGAATTGCTTTCCCGAAGTTATGGGCCGTTAACATGTCGTTAGCATCAGGACGGCCCTCTGCGATTGGCAGTCCGGACGTTGAATAGGAATGTTCCCCGATAAATGCTCCGGCCGCAACGGGTCTGAAGCCAACCTCGAGGGAAACATCCCGCAATTCGATAAGCGCGTCTTCGTATGCCCGGTTACCGTAAACTACGACAATGGCAGCCGGCTTTCCGTTCCCCTTTAACTGTCTAAGCCGAGAGATCATGACAGAAGGCAGCCTTCCGGCATAGACAGGGGCGCCGATGATTGCCACGTCTTGAGTAACTTCTTGGTGCGTCTGGGCAATCGCATCCGGTAGTGTCAGAACATAGTGCTGCTCTGTTGATGTTTGCAGTCCTTTCGCAATACCTTCGATTACCATCTTGGTTGTATGCGTCGGAGAGAAGTAGATTAATCCCGTCGATGCGATATTCATCTTTACTCACTAATTCGACTTTTAACTTTCAGCCTTCCAGCCAACGCCTCTGCCGCAGGAAGATGGTGGAACCCATACGCGTCAACCTAAGATAATTCACTCTTAAGGAATATCTACCCCATTCCCCCCCCCCTTTTTTCTTTCGCGGATTCAGCTTTTTGAAGCGCGACAGGACAACCGTGTGCTACACCGGAGATGACGAGTTGATCGAGTTCCAAAACTGCTGATACTTTTCTTCCATCAGCAACACTGGCATGTCTTGCCGAGAGCAACCAAGGCACAATGGCGGATTGTCTCACTGCCGCCTGGTTGCAGAATATCTTTCAAAAAAATGGGGGGGATGTTGAAATCGTGCATTTATGATCATTATGCCTGTCAGGGATTCTTTGACGTGGAATCCTTCCCCGATATCTTCCTGAGGCATCTGTCGCATATCCCATAGTCGGGAGAGATCTTTTTGTCCTGCTGGATCTTCCATTTCACTACGCCTATTAACTCGTTGCACCATGAGCATATCATGGGAATGGACTTGTCCTCATCCCCTTTCATCACAATGAATTTTTCCGTGATGTTCATGGCCTGACATTTACCCCCTTGCTTATTATACGATATTTCCGGCTGGAAGGCAAGATGCCGGCCGGGATTGAAAAGAGTTTCCCAAAATGCTTTATTACCTCTGATCTTGTTTCATTACATAAAGGAGCCGTAAAAATGGTCAAGAGAGATCTCGTAGTCAAGATAGCAGCAGAAACGCAGCTTACGCAGAACCAGGTCGCGGAAGTCGTCCAGAAGACCCTCGATTATATTTCGG
>CAZDNQ010000621.1:0-3256 GCA_964506605.1 uncultured Victivallis sp.
CAACGTTGCCTTCTTCAGAGCATGCGTACTTGGCATTCGTGATCAGGTTCAGGAGAATCTGCAGAACCTTGTGCTTGTCCACAGTGATTGGCGGCACCGGCTGGTACCGGCGGTCCACTGCAATCCCGTGGCGTTTCAGCGCTTCGATATTGAATGTGACGGCATCCTCTATCAGTTGCTCAACCGGAACAGTTTCCTGGACGCCGGACACGCGGCCGTAGTTCTGCTGCATGGCAACAATCTCCTTGATGTGCTCGACCCGATCCCGCAGGGACGAGGTTTCGCGGAGAAGAAGCTGTTGTTCTTCCTCCAAGACAGAGGCCAGAGAAGCAATGTAAGCCGGGATCTGCCGCCCCCGGGGATCTTCCATCAGAAAACGCGTCAGCCCGCCTTCAGGTTCAACCAGCAGACCGGCCACCTTGGCGATGTTTCCTATGCGGGATTGCTGGAGCTGATCCCTGATGAGCGTACAGGAAACATTGACGCTATTGAGTACATTGCCCACATTGTGCAGTACACCTGTTGCCACTTCCGCCATGCCCGCTGCACGGGACATTTCCAGAAGTTTGCTCTGGGTCGAGGCCAGTTCAGAGAGGGCCTTTTCTTTGGCGGTAATTTGGTCCTGCAGTTCCCGTGTACGCATTTGAACCCGCTCCTCCAGCGTGTTTTTCGCGGTGAGCAGCTGCTGTTCCATTCTTTTTCTTTCCGTGATGTTGATGAAGCTTTCCAGCAGGATATCCCGCCCCTTAAACTTCATCCGGACCACGTTCTTGATGATGGGAATTTTCTCTCCATTTACATTGAGAAGAATCCGTTCTGAATGATCGACGGTCTGTCCCAAATCCGTGATCGGGCATTTACCAGCATCCGCCGGGCAGACGCAGCGATGACAGACCAAGCCGACCAGTTTTTCCTTTGTCTGGCCGGTCAACTGACAGGCAATTTCATTGACGTAGAGGATTTTATGAGTTTGGGCGTCCACAATGAATATCCCCGTGAGGAGCGAATGGAGGATTTTGTCCAGCCAGCGCTCGTTCTCATTAGCGATTCTCTTCGCCTCGTCAAGCTCCTTGTTGGCCTTCCGCAACATCTCGATACTCTGCTTGGTTTCCGAAATATCGGTTATCACGCAAAATGACCCGTAAAAAGCGCCATTTCCAGTGTACATGGGGGATGCGGAAAGCATGACGGTGGACATCTGGTTGTCTTGCCGGATCAGCTCCAGTTCATATCGTTCGCTCAGACCCTGAATGCGGTGTGCAATCTTCCGTTTCACCAGATTGGCATTGTCTGTGTCCATGAATTCGAAAAAGGATCGGCCACTCATTTTTCCCGGATTATATCCGAGCATGCGGCCCAGAGTTGCATTGGCAAAGGTAATGTTCCCGGAGGCGTCAATAGTGACGATGCCTTCGTTGGACCGTTCCAGGAGGCGTCGATAGTTTCCCTCGCTTTCCCGCAGTTCCTGCCGTATATTCCAGTTTTTCAGAAGGGAAGTGACCAGCGAGTACAACTCGTCCTCGTTGAATGGTTTTTTGACGTAGTAGATGTCTTCCTGCAGGCGACTCCTTATTTCGGCGGGGCTGACATCCGTATAGGCCGTAATGATGATGATCATGACCTCGGGATCGACCAGGCGAATCTTTTCCGCTGCAGTCAGGCCGTCCATCGTGGTCATGCGCATATCCAGCAGACAGAGGGGGATTCTTTGTCCCCGCGCATGCTCCGCAAGAAAAAAATCGACCAGCGGCGCCCCATCGGGGAACGTATGGACGACAAAGGGATTCTCGACACTTTTCGTGCGCAGAAAATTCAGGCTTTCGTCCTGTTCGAAGATGCTCCGATAGTATTCCAGCAGCTGGGCATCGTCGTCAGCAATCAGCATCTGCTTGTTCATCGCCTATCTCCATAATAAATTCCGCCCCTTGATTTTGACCGGGGCTGACGGCTTTCATCGAGCCGTTATTCTCGTTCAGGAAGTTCAAGAGGGAATGCAGACCCAGCCCATGCCCTTCGCTCTTCGTGGTGAATCCGGATTGGAACAGGGATGGCCTGTCCTCCGGTAGAATACCGATTCCGGTGTCCGCCACCTGGATGACCGCCCGTCTGGATTCGTTTGGTTTAACGCACAAAGTAACGTGGATTTCCCGCTTGTCGTTTGCTGCGGCGTCAATGGCCTCAATGGCGTTCTTGACGAGATTAGTGAATCCATGAATCAACGGGTTTTTCTGATTGCGGACGGATAGTTCACGATCCAGTTCCAGGTGAACGGTGATGTGGTGTTTTGCCAGTGTGGGGCGGAAATCTTCTATCACATTCTCGATCAGCTCGGCCAAATTGATTTCCTGCACGAATTTCACATTGCGCTGTCTGGACGAATTGAACATATCCTGCTGGAACTTAATGGTCTGTATCATTTGATGCTGATTGCTGGCAATTTCTTCCACATTTTCCGCAATGCGGGGCAATGCCCGCTGAAGGAGAATGTCCTCCAGACGCGCCAGCAGTTCCGGGGTACGATCAGCCTTTCCCCCATCGGCCACTGCTGCTTCGTGCGCTTCCCGCAGCATCCGGAACGCTTCGGGATACTGGGCGCTTGATTCCAGGACCTTGCGAATATTCAGCAGCTTGCCATTCACACCGGCCAGGGTGTTGCCGATGTTATGAAAGTAGGAACTTGCCGATTCAAAAAGCCCGGCATTGTAAGCAATAAGGGCATCTTTTTCTTTGGTTTTCTCCCGCAATTCGCTTTCGACCACGCGACGGATTGAGACTTGCAGCTCATCAGCCATCACGTTGAAGGAGCGGGCCAGATCACCCATTTCATCGTTCGAGCCCGCATCCAGACGATTGTCCATCTGGCCGCTCTGAAAGAGGCGGATGCCGGAAATCATTGCAGTGATCCGCCTGGTCAGCGCTGCAGCCATCCAGATGGCCACGATGATGACGATTCCCACCATTAGCAAGGTGGATAAACTGAGGGAACGGGCGGTTGCCGCCAGCGAGTTCTCAATCTCCTGCTGGGCCAGATTATTTTCCTTGTCCACTATTTTGACATAACCCTCGGTGAGGGCCTGTAATTGTTTGGCCGACTCCGTAGCGGCGGCGTGAAACTCGTTCACATCGGCGCCGATCGTCACATAACCGAATCCGCGCGGCGAAGCGGCATACTGACCTGTGTAATAGGGAATCGTGGCTGCCGTGGTGAGTTTCCACAATCCGGTCCAGAAGATCAGGAACGAACCGGAGCCGCCCT
>CAZDNQ010000622.1:0-3250 GCA_964506605.1 uncultured Victivallis sp.
TTCTCAGGAAGATCTCCAAGATAATCGCCGAAAACGACGATCAGGCGCTTATTCTTGATGAGATAGTCAAGGTTCTGGCTAAGAACCTCGATTCCGAAGTCTGTTCAATATATGTATATGATGATGACAAGGAAAATCTTGCGCTTGCTGCGACATACGGGCTTAACAGGGAACTGATAGGTAAGCTCAGGCTGAAGCCTGGAGAAGGCATAACCGGCACGGCCTTCAAGTCCGGCGAGATAGTCAATGTTGCAAACGCCGAAACCCATCCGCGGTTCAGACTCGTCAAGGGATCCGGCGAGGATAAATACATGTCGTTCCTGTCGATTCCGCTGACCGTGAGCGGCAGGTGCGTCGGCGTCCTCAACCTCCAGAGGGCGGAGGAGGAGCCGTTCACACATTCTACAGCCGACGTCGTGAAGTCGGTCTGCACGCAGATAGCCAACCTCATAATGAGTTCCAAGATGCTGAAGGTCCTTGCGGAATCCGAAGCGGGCAAGGCGGAAGTCTCCAAGAGGAAAAAGCAGATTGTGATCAGGGGCGTGTCCGCCAACAGCGGTATAGCCATAGGCCTCGCAGCGGTCTACGCCAAGCACGACTACTTTGCGGACATCAGCATCAGGAAGGATGGACAGGCGGCAAAGGAGATGCTCCTTTTCGAGCATGCATTGAAGATTGCCAGGAAGGAGACTGCCGAACTCGGCAGAAAGGCGCTCGCACTCATATCCGAAGTTGACGCCTCGATATTCGACGTGCATATACTCTTCCTCGACGACAAGACGCTCCTGGACGGCATCAGGCAGAAGATTGGCGACGGCTACTCCGTGGAATCATCGCTGAAGATGGTGAACGACGACTACCAGCAGAGATTCAGCCGCCTGCGTGAACAGGTGTTCCGCGAAAAGGCGATGGACCTCAAGGATGTCCTCCTCAGGATACTGAAGATTGTCATGTCGATAAGGGGCGGCGATGCCGGACAGGACGAGCTTGTGGCGGAAACCCGCCAGATCATCTTCACAAGCGAACTTCTTCCGTCAGACCTTTTCAGGATGCCGATAGACAGGATCGCCGGAATCGTCTGCGAGAAGGGTGGTGCTACCGCCCATGCCGCGATACTCGCAAAGGCCCTTAACATCCCCGCGATAATGGGTGCGAAGGATGCTATGGGGAATGTCTTGGACAACGACGAAGTCATACTCGACTGCCATGCCGAGAACGTATACATCAGGCCTGCGGAGAACGTGAAGACGCACTTCAAGGATCTCGTGCAGCTCTCCGCCAGGGATTCGGAGGCCGACTATTCCGACGAGCCGTCCGTCACCGCCGACGGCAGGGATATATCCATGCGCGGAAACATATCACTGATAAGCGAGACTTCGCTCCTCAGGAAATATGGCGCCGCCGGAGTAGGGCTCTACAGGACTGAGTTCCTTTTCATGATCAGGGACTACATGCCCGCCGAGGATGCGCAGTACCAGGTGTATTCGAGGATTTTCAAGGAAGTGAAGGGCGAAGAGGTCACCATCCGCGTCCTGGACATCGGCGCCGACAAACCTCTTCCATATCTTAACTTCTCGAAGGAGGACAATCCCGTCCTCGGATGGCGCGGCATCCGCATCCTGCTCGCGAACAGGGATCTGATGAAGACCCAGCTCAGGGCTATACTCCGCGCAGGTGCCGGCGGAAAGCTCAGGATCCTTTTCCCGATGATTTCGTGCGTGTCGGAGATAATCGAGGCGCGACAGGTCCTCAGCGAAGTTGAAAGCGAGCTCCATGCGAACAACGTCCCGCATTCCGACAACTACAAGGTCGGGATGATGCTCGAGGTGCCGTCGGTGATTTTCGCGCTCGAGGATTTTCTCGAGTATGTCGACTACATGAGCGTCGGAACAAACGATCTGCTCCAGTATACCTTCGCTGTCGACAGGGGCAACGGCCAGGTCTCGGGACTGTTCAACCCCCTCCATCCATCGTTCCTCAAGATGCTTGTCTTCATAATGGATGTCTTCCGCAGGCATGCCGACAAGAGCATCGCCGTCTGCGGCGAGATGGCCGCCAATATCTATGCGGCGCCGTTCGTGGTAGGTGCAGGCATCACGGACATGAGCATGGCGCCGAAGAACATTCCGGCCGTCAGAAAGGTAATCAGGGCATTCACCGTCAACGAATGCAGGGATCTCCTTGAGAAGGCGACGGCCCTCCAGAATCCGGAGGCTGCGGAATGGCTCGTCAAGGAGGCGTTCTCAAGAAAGGGGCTGAAAAGCAGCTGATCCTTCCGGGTTTCAGGAAGTATGCAGGGGACATGCCTTGCGGCGCTGCTGGAAATCAACCTTGATTCACTTCCGCTGGTCAACACAGTCAAAAAACTAAGGAATAATTGAAAACATGCCTCCTGATACGCAAGTTGTACGGCTTCAAAAGATTTTGAACAAGAAGGATGGCCCGCGCAAATCCGTGCATCCATGGATATTCTCGTCATCGGTGAAATCCGTCGAGGGGAATCCTTCTCCGGGCTCCGTTGTCTCTGTCATCGATGCCTCCGGCGCATTCATCGGCTACGGCCATTTCAGCCCGGCAAGCTCCATCAGGGTCAGGCTGCTTTCCACCGACAAGGGTAAATATCCTGACCTCGACTGGTTCAGGGCCAGGATAAGGAAGTCGGTTGAACACCGGCTGCAGATGCTTGGAAAGGGGATCCGTTCGGATTCCTGCCGACTGGTGTTCGGTGAATCCGACGGGCTGCCCGGCCTTGTAGTCGACATGTACTGGAAATATCTCTCGGCGCAGTTCCTGACATTCGGAATGGACAAGATGAAGCGCGAGCTTGCGGAGTTCGCAGTCGAGGCGGCCGGAGCAGAGGGCCTGACGGAGCGTTCCGACTGCGAACTCCGCAAGCTTGAAGGCATCGGAGAGGCAGCCCCTTTTTCGACCGGCTTCCCCGTCCCGCCGGAACTCATGATAACCGAGAACAATTTCAAGTTCAAGGTCTCGCTCCTGGACGGGCAGAAGACGGGTTTTTTCCTGGACCAGAGGGACAACCGCAGCGTTACAGCGTCATTCATAAGGCCGGAGATGGCAGTCCTCGACTGCTTCTCCTATACCGGCGGATTCGGACTCGCCGCGTTGCGGGGCGGAGCCCATAACATCCTCAATGTGGATACCTCCGAATCCGCGCTGGCGGTGGCCTCGGCCAATGCCGAACTGAACGGATTTTCCCCCGACTCGTTTATAACGGTCTGCGAGGATGTGT
>CAZDNQ010000623.1:0-3246 GCA_964506605.1 uncultured Victivallis sp.
CGCCCCGTTTTTCGGCTAGAAGCCCGAGGAGATTGTAAGATCTGGACCATTTGAAGAGTGAATCAGAGGCCTTGGAGAGATATTTGCCGGCTTCATCGAGCCTCCCTTCCTTGAGATATGCCTCGCCCAGGAGCGTATATGCCTCCGCCTTCTCCCGTACGTCTGAGATGTCGGGGGATGGAAGCAGGACTATTGCGGCGGCTATGCCGGTATACGGGAATACTGTCCCTATCGCAGATTTGAAGTTTGCGGTGATGTAATCTATGGCGTAGGCTGCGAGGACGAAGATTGCGGGGAGCATTGCAATCCTGTATCTGCCGCTTGTCACGAAGAAGATCTGCACCAGCCAGAATGCGAAGATGAGTATCAGGAAATGCCTGTATCTATAGAGGAACTCCCTGTTTCTCCAGTTGAATAGTATTGCCGTAAGCGCCAGGATCGCCACCACGGCGAACGTCCATCTTGACTGTTTCTGTATCGTCGTGAAATACCTCAGGGGTTTCGGATCGGCGCCGGATGTCAGCTCTCGGAAGTTCCAGGTGAAAAGCGCCTTTGAGACCAGAAGGTTCGACCATTCGAGCGGATGGTTCCTGATGAAATAGCCGCTCTCGCTCAGGAAATACTGGTCCTTGGATACAAACGCGGCGTAGGCGATCTTCTGGGCCTGGTTGTGGATCTTGTTCCATTCCGGGCCGGGCCTGAGGTAGCATGTCCCGTCGGCCTCGGGATTGTTCCCGAGGTAGAAGTTGAATCCGCTGTTGGCCTGTACCGGAGCGAACTTGCCAAGCACATTTAAATTGTACAGGGATACCGGCGCTATCATCAGGGCCCCCGTCATTGCGAACTGGAACCCGTTGCGGACCTGCATCCGGAACCCGGTCTTCTGCAGAAACAATATATATAGCGTCTCAAAAAGGACGAACGCCCCCGACATCGGATGCGTGATCACGGCAAGTCCGCCCGCGATCCCTGCAGCCGAATACCAGCCTTTCCCTCGCCCCTTGTTCTCTTCCGCACGGTACAGGAAATATATCGAGGAGCAGAGCAGGGGCACCAGCAGGGATTCGCTGATGTATTCCGCCTGGTAGTATATAAGAGGAGGATAGAACGCCCATATCGCCGCGAAGATCAGGTTCCGCCGCGACCATTCCCCGTCGATTATGCGGATGGCGAGGATGATTGGTATGGCCGACGCAAGCCCGACCAGCAGCTGGAACAGGCGGACGGTGAAATGGTTGAATGCGAATGTCCAGTACTCCAGCGCCAGGGCGTATGCATATAGCGGGGCGTGTATGTGGACGTAGTTCCATATAAGTTTTCCTGCAAGGATCTGCTTCGCCCAGAGATCGTACTCCTCGACGTCCGGTCCGACAGGTGTGTTGAACAGCGGAGATGCTGAGAACTGCGAGAGGTAGAGCAGGCGCACGCCTACGGCGCCTATGATGATCAGCGCCGCCAGCACCAGGATTGTCGTGTTTTTCTTCTGCATATGCCCTGTGATTTTTATTTGAACCTGTGAAAATTAGCATATGACGCGCAAAAGTAAATTACGATGAGACGGAAAAAGCCGGGTTTGGAGCTCTCTTCAGCTGTGAGCTTCGCCGATTCAACGGTGAACAAGCGGGATGTCGCCTATGCCGCCTTACGGGTATAAGGCTAAAAACTGCCCCCGCCCCTTGAAAATATTATACTCCTCTATATGTTATCGCCTCCAATTTTTCAGGGGGTCTTGAAGTACAATGGTCGAGAGGAAAATCATAGTAAGGAACCAGGCCGGGATACACTGCCGTCCGTCGAGCATGATATTGATGGCGGCCCAGGAGTTTCCCGACTGCAGGTTCAGGGTGTCGAGCAAGAACGGCGAATCCGACCTCACGAGCATCCTTTCGCTGATCTCGCTCGGCCTTGAAAGGGGCAACGAGGTGACGCTGTCGGTCGAAGGCGCTTCCGAAGCCGCGGCCATGGAGAAGATCGCCGGCCTTTTCGCCTTCGAGTTTGATTTTCCAAGGGAGTGAACGTTTGAATATTCCGCCGTTGCGGATTACATTGCAGTTTTACCGTCTTAATTTATCTTATGGGATCCTGCATTAGATGACCTTTGCTGGAAAATATAGGTTTTTTGCATTGGCTTTGCTCATCGCGGCGGCGCTCTGCACGCTCCCTTACATGGCCCTTTCGCTTCCAGCCCTCTCCAAGTCCAGCATAAAGATCGGAATGTCCCCGAGAATCCAGAAGAACAGCTGGGTCACGCTCAACTGCACCATCACCAATCCCGACGCCAAGTCCTATGAGGGATACCTGAGGCTCGTGGATGAAAACACGTTCATGGGACGCAGGACTGTCTTCGCCGACACGTTGCTCATCCCGCAGAACGCCGTAATAAACTACGCGACGGAGATCCTCATCGAGGAGGGCGAGAACTACCATGTCGAGCTGTATATAGAGAACAAGAAGATCCCCGGCACCGATACCATAATAATAAAGAACATGAGCGAACGCGACGAGCAGTTCTTCATACTTAATGATTCCTTGACCATCTCGATGGGGTCCGTGAACCAACTGGAATTCTTCAAGAAGAAGACCTACCAGCTCACCCTTCCGGCCAAGGATGTGCCGTTCCACTGGTCGGCATACAAGTCCTGCCTCGCCGTGGTCGTGCTCCGCCCCGACTTCGAGAGATATTCATCGCGCCAGTTCAGGGCCCTGTCCGATTATGTCAAGCAGGGAGGCGTAATAATCTTCGCCGATCCGGTTTCAACCCTCGAAGCCGCCAGAACCCCACTTGCCGAGCTCCTGCCAGTCAATCCCACCAGGATAAGGAAGATCTCGAAGCTAGATTCGATACAGTCCTGCTTTCCGGAATTCAAGAGCTGGGGCGAGAACAACCTTGTGGATTTCGTGGAGGCATACCCCTTTGAAAACAGCATAATATGGATCAAGGAGGGGCAGTTCCCGCTTTTCGCATGGAAGAAGTTCGGCTTCGGTGAATCAAGATACTCAGCCGTCTCCCTTTCAGGCGATGTCATGTCCAGGACCGGAGCCTGGGAGAAGATCATGATGTTTTTCCTCAACCACCAGGTCAAGTTCCCTGATACCAGGAAGATCATGACCTGCCTGGACGAGATGACCGGATATACAGTGCCGGACGTCGGCGTGGTGAAGAAGGTCTTCCTTTGGTATTTCCTGATCCTGGCAATACTCACGGCGCTCGGAGTATATTTCAGGAAGACCAAGATTACCCTGGCC
>CAZDNQ010000624.1:0-3243 GCA_964506605.1 uncultured Victivallis sp.
GCGGGGGCGGGCGGTGGCGCCATGGAAAGGCTGGCCCTGCGCTGGTTCTTCTCCAATGCCAGGAGGCATGAAGATGAGGAGGTGTCGGCACAGAAGTTCCGCAGCGTTGAACAGCCTGCGGGCCGCATAGAACCCGAGAAGGCCGACCAGGGCAGTACGGCCTGGGAGAAGAAACTGGTCGAGAAACTGAGGGTCGGACAGTATAAATGGCGGACGGAGCAGACCTACCGCGACTGGATATGGCGGTTCTGCGACTGGTTCGGAAAAGATCCGCTGCTTGCCGAGACAGAGGATGTCAAAGGTTTCCTGACCTGGCTGGCTGTCAAGCGGGATGCTGCGGCCTCAAG
This sequence comes from uncultured Victivallis sp., assembly GCA_964506605.1. GTDB lineage: Bacteria > Verrucomicrobiota > Lentisphaeria > Victivallales > GWF2-50-93 > GWF2-50-93. The sequence goes on from CAZDNQ010000624.1 coordinate 348, forward strand.
CCAGAGGCAGGCGTTGAACGCGCTTGTATTTTTTTTCCGCATGGTGCTGGACAGGGAGCCTGGAGACCTGGACGGCTACAGCCCGGCGAGGAGAGGCGCGAAGTTTCCGGCTGTCCTGACAAAGGAGGAATGCAGAAGGCTTTTCGCGGAGCTTGACGGGACAGCTGCGCTGATGGCGAAGCTGATGTATGGAGCCGGACTGAGGGTGCTGGAGCTCCTGAGGCTCAGGGTGCAGGATCTGGATTTCGCCAGGGGGATTGTGATTGTCAGGGAAGGGAAGGGAGGAAAGGACCGGCCGACTGTCCTGCCGGAAGGCCTGCGGAAGGAACTGGCTGACCATATCACAAGGATACGCTCCCTCTACGAAGGCGATCGTGCCGATAAAGTTGCGGGAGTCTGGCTGCCTCCTGCCGTCGAACACAAGATTCCGCATGCAGGTCTTGACTGGGGCTGGCAGTGGCTTTTCCCGTCGAGGCAGCTTTCAGTTGATCCGAGGACCGGCATCACGCGCCGGCACCATGTGCTTGAGGGGGCGTTCCAGGAACAGATCCGCAAGGCCGCGGCCAGGGCGGGATTTGCAGTACGTGTGACGCCGCACACGTTGCGCCATTCCTTCGCTACGCACCTGCTCGAGTCTGGCAGCGATATACGCACAGTACAGGAGCTGCTCGGTCATTCAAATGTTGAAACTACTATGATCTACACCCATATCATGAACAAGCCGGGTGTGACTGTGAAGAGCCCGTTTGATCAGTAGTGCCGGCGTGATGCTGTGACGGAGCATCGGATATTGGGAAGACAATCTCCCGGCAAGTCGGGAATCGCAGCCTAGGACTCTTTCAAAAGCTGTGAGACATGGGCCTCGACAGCAAGCGCGAGTCCGCTTGTGTTATATCCGCCTTCTAGCAGCGAGACGACTTTTGAGCCCGAGTATGCCGATGCGATTCCCATCACGATCCCAGTGAGCCTAGATATTCCGGAGTCTGTCACCTTGAAGTCGCCGAGAAGATCATCCTTGCGGCAGTCGAAGCCTGCGGAGAGCAGTACAAGCTCGGGTTTGTACTTTTCGGCTTCGGTAAGAAGCCTCTCCTCGAAAGCCCTGACTATATCGCTGTCGCCGGCTCCGGAGGGCAGGGGGACGTTGATGTTGAAGCCGTATCCTTCGCCCTTGCCTTTCCTGTCGGGATGCCCGGTGAACGGGAACGCCTCCAGCTTGTGCGTCGAGAAGTAGAGAACGGACGGATCATCGTAGAACGCCCATTCGGTCCCGTTGCCGTGGTGGAAGTCCCAGTCGATGATCAGAATCCGCTTAAATCCATATTTCTCCTTTGCGAACTTCGCAGCGATTGCGACGTTGTTGAAGAAGCAGAATCCGTATTCGCCCGTGTCAGCCGCGTGATGTCCGGGCGGACGCACCGCGCAGAACGCATTGCGCGCCTTTCCGGAGCAGACCATGTCTACAGCATCCAACGCGCCGGATACGGCAAGACTGCATACCTCTGGCGATCGCGCCTGCTTCCCTATGAGCTCGCAGTGTTTTTCAGGATGTACCTTGCTGATCCAGGACGTGACATTCCTCGGTTCTGGAATGGTCATAGCGAGCTCCTTCTCAAGGCCCGATTCCCTCAGCCTTTGCATGATCGCCTCAAGGCGTTTTGGAGTTTCCGGGTGGCCTTCGCGCTGCAGGACGGCGAGATATTTGTCGCTGTATATGAAGGCGGTCTTTGGATTTGGGGCATTGCCCAGCAGGGAGAAGACAGGGGAGAATCCTGCTGCAACACCTGCGGCGGCCGCGGATCTTATGAATGTCCTTCTGGATATTGAGTTCATATATATATTGTTTTGATCGTCGTTAAGACAAAGAGGACCTGCTAATAGTTGCGTAATTGTATTGACTTTACAAAGGAGGGCGGGTTTTCCAACCCGCCAAGGCGGACTGGAAAGTCCGCCCTCCGTTGATTTATGTCATTCCTTTTACGGGACTATCAGCAAAAGTAACTCGGGCAATCTGCCCGAGGAGACAGCGGGGTGATACCCCGCGCTACTTGTTGGTTGCATTATATCCTTACAGGTTTGTCTCCATCTGAGGGCCGCCGATTGCGATTTTCGGACCGAGGAATTTTGGGCCGGTGTTGAAAAGGTAAAGGTCCATCACCGTCCTCACCCTAGCAAGCTGCTCGCGGGATTTTGTGATGAAACCGTTGTATGCGCCGACATCCTCAGCGTTGAATCCGATAGCATCGACGCCTTTGCCTTTCGCTATGAAGATTGCGCGCTGGTTGTGGAACTCCTGGGAGATGACAGTGATTTGCGTCTCGCAGAAAATCTCCTTGGACCTTACTACCGAGTCCAAAGTCCTGAAGCCTGCAAAATCACAGTAGATCTTTTCCACAGGGACGCCCGCCTCGATCAGGCTATCCCTCATGTCGGTCGTCTCGTCATATCCTTTCGTATGGTTGTCGCCGCTGACCAGGAGATAATCTATTTTTCCTGCTTTGAAAAGGGCCGATGCGGCGTTGATCCTGTTCCTGAAGAAGAGATTCTCATAGTCGGCGGAGATGTATTTCGAGCAGCCGAGGACGACTCCGACCCTGCGATGAGGGATGGAATCAGTATCAGAATATGTCCGTCCCCTGGCGGAATCAGAGACCAGCCTTGCGGAGAGCAGAACCATGGAAAGGCATATGAATAGAAAAATGAGGAATGCGGCAACCGCTGTCTTCCGATGTTTCATCTTAAGTTTCATCTTCCAGGCACCTGTTTCACTTAAAAGGAGGCGATTGTAAAATATTCCTGCGCCGGTGCGTTAATAAAGGAGGGCGGACTTTCCAGTCCGCCAGCAAAGTCAGATTTCCGCGGGTAGGAAAACCCGCGCTCCTTTATATTCCAGCCATGC
>CAZDNQ010000625.1:0-3241 GCA_964506605.1 uncultured Victivallis sp.
GGATCCCGGTTCAGATACGTGACTTGGCTGAGCGACGTGGCGGTGGTACGCCATCACGATTGAGAATGGAATATTTCCAGGGTTCAATCCCTTGGTTCACAGTTGCAGATCTCCCAGAGATCGGATCAATACCTCCGGTTGTCACGAACAGTCGCGAAGGCATTACCAGGGAGGCTATTGAACAAAGTTCCGCAAAGGAAATCCCAAAGGATTCCGTTCTTTTTGCAACGCGAGTGTCCGTCGGTAAGACAGCGATCGCTGGGAGCACGCTCGCAACGAATCAGGATTTCAGGTCAGTCCTGCCAAGCCCGGCTTGCTTGGCTGATTATCTCGCGATGTATTTGAGCCATACAGCTCTCTTCAACCTTCCCCCAAGCCGAGGCTCAACGATCAAAGGAATTACCGCTGATTCTTTCGATTCGATTATCGTGCCTTTGCCTCCGCTGAAAGAACAGCGCCGCATCGTTACCAAGCTGGAAGCCCTGCTGGCCAAGGTGGATGCCAGCCGCAAGCGCCTGGAGCGCATCCCCATCATCCTCAAACGATTCCGCCAGGCTGTCCTCTCCGCGGCCTGTGACGGGCGCCTGACAGAGGATTGGCGTCAAGCAAACCCACAGACAAATAGAGTTGAAACAACGCTAGGAGCAATTGCTGTCGAATTTCGCACGGGCCCCTTCGGAAGTGCCCTTCACAAATCGGACTATGTCTCCGGTGGGGTGCCAGTCATCAATCCCACAAATATCGTGGACGGCGCTCTAGTTCCCAACCAAGAGGTCAGTGTCTCAACTGATACGCATCGGAGGCTGTCCGAATACGCACTTCGCGAAGGGGACATTATCATTGCTCGAAGGGGAGAGATGGGGCGATGCGCCGTTATAGGTTCCAAAGAAGCTGGATGGTTGTGTGGTACAGGGGCTGCCATCATTCGTGTGGGTTGCGAAGCCATCCCTGAATTCATCCAGGCATTTATTTCATCAGCTGAGACGCGGGGCTTTCTTTCGGAAGGTGCAGTTGGTTCTACAATGTTGAACTTGAATCAGAGTGTTTTTAGATCAGTCCCGATTAGTCTCCCTTCAGTCGACGAGCAGAGGAAAATTCTCCGCAGAATAGCTGATCTTAATCGAATTGCTGACCAAATCGAAGCCCGCTATGCCAAGACCAAGGCCCAAGTGGACCGGCTCAGCCAATCCATTCTCGCAAAGGCCTTTCGGGGCGAGCTTGTGCCGCAGATTCTTGATGATCAGAAATAGCAAATCACTGTGGTAGTATAGGCAATGAGTAGTTATTTTAATAAGTTTTCTTTCGATGGAATTCTCAAAAATCATGATAACAATGTGATGAAGATTTTCGCTGACATTGAATATGATAAATATGATTATAGTTTTAATAAGTGTAGATTGGTTTGTGAAAGTGGCAAAGAAAAAGAATTTCACGATTTCCTTGAAATTAATAACGGGAAAATGTCGATAGCAGGTCAATTTAATGCTGAAACCTCAATCTCGATAAGCGGAGTTCGCTGGCGAAGAATCTGCGGTAATGCGGCCGAAGTTGATTTCTCCGAGATTGTGGAGAGACGTGCTAACGCGGATACAATCGAAAGAGGAAAGTATTTCATTTCAATCGTTATCGATAGTGCTCCAGCTGTTTGGATTGATGGTTTTGGCTCTATGGATTATTTGGGGTCAATACAGGCAACAAGAAAACATGGTGACGAGATACTAATGAGTAGGGATTATGGAGAACTTGCTTTAGCAGATTATTATGATTATGAAAAGGGGGCTGTCGGTGACTGCAAGTCAGAAATTAAAATTAAGCGAACAAAGGTTTTAATTAATAGCAAATTCGATATTGGCATTGATGTTGACGATCTAATTGGCAAAGTTGAAGATGATTTAGGAGATGTTCTAAGCGTACTTTCGCTAATAAGTCGAAAGGTTGTTAATTGGCATGAATTTGAATTGGTATTGATTCCAGAGAATGAGAATCAGTTTTTTAAATTGAATAGAAGAAGGCCGTGTTACTCAAACAGGTCTACTAAAGTAGATCATATTTTGCATCAAGAAGCCTTGAAAAATGGCATTTTTAAAAGTCTTTTATGTGAGTACAAGAAATCAGGATATAAAGAAATGATCCAGCGCGCGATACTTTTTCTTGCTGCATCCCAGGAGCGGAATACAATTGAAGGGGAAATTCAGGCTGCTTATTCGGCGCTTGAGATCGCGACTGATGCATGTGCGAAAAAGCTTGGCATTGACGCAATTCTGGGAAGAGATAGACTAAAACAATTATTGAATAGTTTACGAATTGTAATTGAAACGGAGTTGGAAGAGAATGATGATAAGCTTGGGAAAGCAAAGCATGAGTTAAAGGAAAAAGTTTCGGAATTGAAAAGAAGACCTCTTGCTTGTAAGCTACTAGATGTATTGCGCATGAGTGATATAGTTCTTATTGATTTATGGGAATCGCAGGTTGTGGATAACTTGGAAGAGAAAATCCATTCAATAATTTCAAGAAGAAATAAAATTATTCACACAGGGGAAGCAGTTAACCTTGATCAGATTTATTGCGATTTATTACGCATACAAGCGATTACAGAAAGATTGCTGTTTTACTTAATGAATTTTAACGAAATCAGAAGGTACTTGTATTTTGGATACAATTCTCTACATTGCGTACGTGACTTTGGATGAGCAGACTTGTTTGGACTTTGGGGAGGGTGCCAGCATCTAAGCATTTCTAGTTGGGGGCGGTCCGGGGTGTTGGCATGTTGGGCCAAAATCCGTCCCCAATGCCTGGGGAGTTGAGGGTCTTGAGGGACAGCCTTTGCGAATTTGTAAATTCGCGGCTGAATGCACAAATACAGGCACCGTCCCCCTAAGAAATCAAGCCGGTTGCCGGCCGAGGCGGGTAAGGATGATGCCGAGCAGGATGATGGTCGCCCCGCCGAGCAGCGACAGAGTGAGCCGGTCGCCCAGTACAAAGTGAGCGAACACCACTGCGATCGCTGGCTGCAGGTTGGAGTAGACCGCCGTCTGGCTGTTGCCCACCCGGCGTACCGAGTCAAACCACATGATCAGGGGCACCGACAGGGCCATGATGCCAGAGAAGGCCAGCAAACCCCAGGTGATCCAGGAGATGGCAGGAAAATCGACCCTGGCCAGGCTGGGCAGGCCCAGCGGGAGGAATAGCAGGGAGCCGATGCTCATGGTCAGGGTGGTGAACTTGAGCGGCGAATAGACCT
>CAZDNQ010000626.1:0-3239 GCA_964506605.1 uncultured Victivallis sp.
CCTCGGGCAGCTTGAGCTCGTTCACATGTATGCCCTTGTCGAGTTCTATGCCGCTGATTTCAACTTCGATGCTTTCAGGAATATCCTTGGGAAGACACTTGATCTCAAGTTTGTGGATAAGCTGCTCCAGCACGCCTCCCTGGACTATGCCGACAGGAGTTCCATGCCCGATGATGTCGATAGAAGTCGTGATGAGTTCGTCCATCTTGACTTCGAGGAAGTCTATATGGAGGGTCTTGCCGTTCAGGTAGTCGAACTGGATGTCCTTGACAAGGGCGTTGATGGTATCCCCCTTTTCGCCTTTGAGTTCCACGAGGTGGACGTTTCCACTGGTGACCATCTTCTTCCATTCGTTCTCGACCAGGAGGAAGGGGGTCGCCTTCTTGCCGTGTCCATAGAGAATCCCCGGGATCTTGCCGTCCCTGCGGGACTTCCTTGACTCTCCAGAACCGAAACTGGTCCTCTCCACTACGCTCAATACGTTTTTCTGTTTGCTCATTTCAGGTAAATCCTTATATTGTTTTTATTTTCCAATTTTGAAAAGGGAGGATACCGAAGCACCCTCGTGAATCCTATTTATAGCCTCGGCAAGAAGTCCGGCTATGCTGAATACCTTTATCTTGCCTTCGCAGTCATTTGAGACGGGTACGCTGTTTGTGACTATAAGCTCGTCTATTGAGCTGTTCCTGAGCCTTTCCCTTCCGACATCACCAACCAGGCAGTGGGTTACCGCGGCATAGACTTTCTTTGCCCCTTCCTTCTTGAGAAGAGTTGCGGCGGCGGTAAGAGTTCCTGCCGTAGTGACGAGATCATCTGTCAGCAGGCATATCCTGCCTTCAACTTCCCCAACCAGATGTGAAGAAGCCACTGAAAGTGCGTTTATGCGCCTCTTTGCGACGACCGCAAGTCCGGCGTTGAGCATGTCGGAATATGACTGTGCAAGCTTCACGCTTCCTGAATCAGGGGCGACGACAACTCCTTCCTTTCCAAGCTTTTCCCTTAGATATGGGACGAGGACCGGCGCTACGTTGAGATGATCCACGGGGATGTCGAAGAATCCCTGTATCTGCTGGGAGTGGAGATCCACTGCGAGGATTCGAGAGGCTCCGGCGGTGGTTATAAGGTTTGCGACAAGCTTTGCCGTTATCGGAACCCTGGGCTGGTCCTTCCTGTCCTGGCGTGCATATCCATAGAAAGGTATTACGGCCGTGATCCTGGTGGCCGAAGCGCGCCTCGCGGCGTCTATCAGTATCAGGAGTTCCATCAAGGTCTCGTTCGGAGGTGAACAGGTGGGCTGGATGATGAAGACGTCCGCGCCGCGGATGTTGTCCTTGTATTTCACAAAGATCTCGTTGTCCGGGAAGCGGGTGACCTCAAGATCACCCAGAGGTTTTCCCATTTCCTTCGCTATTTCAGCCGAAAGTCCGGGATTCGCAGTTCCCGAAAACACGTAAATACTCTTGCCCCAGGCCAGCATTTCTGCCATATCCTTACGTTTTTCATTAAAAATAAATTGACACTAATTTCTCAAAAAGGGTCATACTATACAGGCGTTGAGATTTTATGCAATAGGAAAATCTAGTTTTTTATTTCTTCCAGACATGGGAGGAGGAAATATGGAGGATCAGCGTTTTTCTTCCCTGCCGAGATCTTTTTTCACAAAATCCACTACATTCTGGAATTTCGGGACGTTGTTCTTGTCCACTTCCATGAGCGTCTCATGGGCTTCCAGGACGGTCTCCGCCTTTTCACCCTTGTCGGAGGAGGGTTCGGCATCCACCCATCTCTGCCGGGATTCCATTTCAGAGGAGGATGCGTATGAAAATATTTTCTGGAGTCCGAGACCGTTGAGGAGGTTCTTGTTGCTGTCGCTTGCGTTCACAATGCTTACGCAAGCCCCTATCTTCCTGGCCTTCAGCCCGATCATCGCCAGGATGCCCATGAAGGTGCTGTCCATTCCGACACAGCCCGCCAGATCAATGGAGATGCCCTTGCAATCATGCTCATCAAGGCTGTTGGCGAAATTGCGCAGCGGAGGGCTGCATTCAAAATTAGCCCTGCCTTCCACTTTGACGTGGTATTGTCCGTTCTCTCTGGCTATGAGTACTTTTGCCTGTTTCATTATTCCTTGGAGAGTATGGCTTTGATACGTCTGACTCCCTGGCTTGAACTTTCTTCCTTCAAAATCTTGAAGATACCAAGGCGGGCGGTGTTTTCCGCATGTGGCCCCCCGCAGATCTCCCTGCTGAAATCCCCTATGCTGTACATCCTTACCTTATCCCCATATCGGTCAACAAACAAGCCTATGGCCCCCTTGGACTTGGCATCTTCGACAGTCGTCTCATCGCATTTTATGTCTATTGCCTTCTTAATCATCTCATTGACAATGGCTTCCACCTTTGAAACCTGCTCCGGAGTCATCTTGTCCGGATGAGAAAAATCGAAGCGGAGACGCTCTGCGGTTATATTTGATCCCTTCTGGGCCACATGTGGTCCAAGCACCCTCCTCAACGCCTCGTGGAGAAGATGGGTTGCCGTATGGAGGTTGGTTGTCATTTCCGAGTTGTCAGCAAGTCCACCTTTGAATTTCTGCTCCGCCCCCTGCCTTGACAGCTCCTGATGCTTCTGGTAGGACTTGTCAAAACCTTCCTTGTCCACGGAGAATCCCTTCTCCTTCGCCATCTCCTCGGTCAGTTCTATTGGGAAACCATAGGTCTCGTAAAGATAGAAGGCGTTTTTCCCGCTGATCACCTTGTGGGCGATATGCGGAGGCACCCTTCCTATAAGCTTCTCAAATTCCTTTGTACCCTTTTCCAGGGTCTTTTCGAACATCTCCTCCTCGTTGCAGAGGGATTCACGGATCTTGTCCCTGTTCCTGCCGAGTTCAGGATATGTCACGGAATAGTTATCCACCACTTTTTCAGCTATAAGATGCGTGAACCTGCAGTCTATCCCGAGCTTGTGCCCTTCTCTGATAGCCCTCCTGATCAGCCTGCGCAGGACGTAGGACTGGTCTACGTTGCCGGGGACGACTCCGTCTGCGATGATGAACGTGGCGGCGCGCAGATGGTCGGCGATGACCCTCTCGGAACGGTCCTTGTCATCAGAGGATATTTTTGAAAGTTCCCTTATCTTTGCAAAAAGGGGCTCGAAAAGCTCGGTTTCGTAACAGCTTTTCTTCCCCTGGAGGATCGCGGTCACGCGTTCTACCCCCATGCCGGTATCGACATTCTGCTGGG
>CAZDNQ010000627.1:0-3238 GCA_964506605.1 uncultured Victivallis sp.
GTCGGATTCCTGATAAACAGCTACACACGGAACCATATAATGGCTCTTCCGCGCAATACGAGGAAGAGATATGTCTTCGAGGAGGCCGGAAGGATCCTTGATATAGAGGGAGGGGAGAGGCTGATATCGGAGTGCTACGCGCAGATGAGGAAGTACGGAACGTGGATCGTGTCGATCGTCCAGCAGTACTCGAAGTTCAAGCAGACGCCGATCCGGCCTATCATAATGGGCAACAGCAAGCAGTTCTTCCTGATGAAGCAGAACGACAGGTCGGATCTTGCGGACATATCCGGGGACATCGACCTGTCGGAAGTCACGCAGGAGCAGATAATGAACTATCCCAGTCCCGAGAACCTTCCGGAGGACAGGAGGCATTCATCGTTCACGTACTACCATCTCGACGTCCGGAAGCCGGTCTGCGGGACGGCCAGGAACTTCTGCTCGCCCGGGATGCTCCGCTGCAGTTCCGGCGGCGGGATGCATTCCGGGAGCGTGGAAGAGGATTTGCATGGACTAAAAGACGTTGAATCCACGCTTGGAGAAAAGGATAAATCAAACGGTAACAAGGAGGGAGAATGAGATTGAAGGCCATGCTGGCGCTGCTGTGCCTGACGGCATCTGCAGTGTGTTTCGGGGAATGGGTGTATCTCGGGGATGTGCAGTACATAGTCTACTCCTATGCGTACGATGCGCCTGCGGGCAGGTATATTACTGCGTGCAGGTTCACGATGACCTCTGAGCCCGAGAACGTATATATCAGGTTCATGGACGAGTCGAGGAACGTTATATACAGCAAGGACTTCATCGGCGTCACGATGGGGACCACATACAGCTCCATATGTCCGGTGCCTGCGGCCCGCGTCGAAATATCCAACGGCTCATGGGGGCACCATTCCCGGTCGGAGTTCTGGGTCAACCTGTCCGACTACCAGGCCGAACCGCCGGTGATATGGCCCGCCGGCGGGATCATAAGGCCGGACGCCGAGGTGATTTCAATCACATCTCCGCAGGGGAGTTCGGCGAAGATCTATTATACCACAGACGGTAGCACTCCGACGGCAAGCTCCATGCCGTATGGTGGGACATTCTCATTGAATGCATCTGCAACAGTGAAGGCGATTGCGATCTACAAGACTCTTGTCTCGGGAGTAACTTCAAAGACATTCCAGATAGGATGGTCGCCGCCGGAAATATTTCCGGCAAGCGGTGGATTCCAGGTAGGAGACGATGTCGAGGTGACAATATCAAACTCCCAGTACAACAACGGCGAAGGTACAATCCAGTTCAGGTATAACTACGGGGGAAGCCGGACCAGCTGGTCGAACTATGTGAATCCCATAATAATAACCGAGACTTCGACTATTGAGGCGAAGGTGGTTGGCGCTGACGCCGAAAGCGATATCGTCTCCGCGACATACACGTTCACGATGGCCCAGGTCGAAGCCCCTTCCATATTGCCGCAGGGTGGATATTTCGAGAATGCGCCTCCGGAGATAACGATTTCCTGCGCGACGCCGGGCGCGACAATCTACTATTCGATAAACAAGGATGTGGTCAAAACCGCCGCCAACATATACAAGGGCGCGTTCTCCCTTCCTGGAAATTCAAATCCTGGCACGGCATGGGATCTTCTCCAGCCGGACACCTCGGGAGGCTTTTCAACATCGTACAGGGTATATGCCATGGCCTCGAAGAGCGGAATGACCGACAGCGCCACGGTGAGCCGTGTCTATGTGATAGGAGGAGGACTTCCACCGGCTGAACCGCCCTCAGACGACGGCGGGGTCACCGTAGACGACAGCGGATCGTTCACGGGCTCGGACGGCCAGACATACACGCTCCCGGACTATGACGACTATCTCACGCACAGGAATGATCTTATTGATGACTACAACAACGCGGACACGCCGGAGGAGCAGGAGATCATTGCGGATCAGATAGATGATCTGGATGACGACTACTACGGCGATGTGAACAACTATTATTATGAATACAATACCACAGTCAATCCTCCGGATACGGGTGACAATGGCGGCACCGGCGGCGGGACGGATACGGGAACTGATACAAGTACAACCGGCGGATCGATCTCCACGACTTCAACCACGACCAACGAGGGCGACAGCAGCTATTACAGCACGTCGAACACGTACAACAGCTATGACAACAGCAGCGGGAATAGCGATTATCTGGGCCTTGGAGCGGTCGGTGTCCTGGGAATCCTCCCGTTCATGATGAAGCATGACTCCGGCCCGACCATATATGACGGCAGCTGGAAGAGCGAAGAGGATGCCGGAGGGGATGATCCGAAGATCATCTATTTTACAAGATGAGAAACATCATTCTGCTTTCCGGTATCCTTTTCCTGCTGTGCGGGTGCTCCACGCTCAGATCGTTCGGGAAGGGGCAGCTTCTTTCAATGCTGGCGGGGACCGGCACCGGATACATCGGCTACAAGGTGGCGGAGGACCAGAAGAAGGACTCCTGGATCTACAAGAACAAGGAGATGGTCGCAGGACTGTCCGGCATCGGAGGATATGCCTTTTCAGAACTGATCAGGGCGAACGTCGATGAAAGTTTACGCGAGGAGTTCAGGACCGGCTACGAGCTTGGGGCGAACGACGCCGCGAAGGAGCAGTACTGGATAATCCAGAACAGGCAGAAGGAGGACGATGCATCCAGGACGCAGGACGTGAGAACCAGGTATTACGAGTTTCCGGGTGCTACACAGAAAAACGACATCAACTATGTCCCGCATGATGTGATCATGCGGACGGAGGAGCTTCCATGAGACACGAAGTGTCCTTTATTATTTTATTTTCCCTTTCCACGGGGCTGTCTCTTCTTGCCCAGGAATTAGTCTATGATCCTGCGGTGCATACGAGTGTCGAGATGACGCGGGGCGCGATAATCGAGGGGGACAGGGCGAAGCTGGACAGGATGAACGAGCAGATCGGCCTGCTGAACAGCCAGCTGAACCGGCTCTCCGAACTCATCGCGGTGGACAACAGAATCCTCGGCGAGACCGAAACCGTCAGGTTGAGGAACGGAGATCCCGGGAATTTTCAGTCAACGGTAAACACGGGACTGTTGAAAGTTGACAGGGCGAAGACCGCCGAGGAGGCAGCCGCACCTGATGAAGATGCGGCCGGGACTGACAACTCAATTGATTCGGCGTACAGGAATTATATCGAGGCTGACAGGGAGGCTGTCGCGAGGCGGGAATCCCTTACAAACG
>CAZDNQ010000628.1:0-3237 GCA_964506605.1 uncultured Victivallis sp.
GGAAAAGCTGATGAAAGGTGGATTAGCCACAATTGCATTATACAATGCAGTACTGTTCTCAGCAGCAGTGAAATGACCGATGGCCTCTGATGTTGAAATATTCAGTTTGTTGGGGAGCTTGCCGGTCAGTACAAGATGCAATAAAGAAAGAGAAAGTCTTGCTGCATTACATGCATTGGGATCGACATCAACTCCTGTAATGTTATCGAAGGCTTTGCTGATGACATCTGGAGATAGTTGACTTGAGGTCATATCGCATTCTTGCTCTAAAATAGATCGCAGGAAAATACCCGAACCACAGGCAGGGTCGCACAACCTGATTGTTCGGAAAATCTTCGGTGGCAGTTGCTCTTTGAGGTATCTACCGAAGAATCGTGTAATGAACTCGGGGGTATAGTAACTGCCAAGCGATTTCTGTTTTTCCTCATCTGGAATCTCAGCAAATAGCGTTAATTGGGGTGAATCTTTTATTCGAAGCACAGAAACATAATGCTCGTAAATTCGACTTAAAGCATGCTTTGACATTATACAGAAGTCATAACAGTAAGGCGTAAACCGATTCTGGTAAAAATCGTTGACCAAAGCAATTGTAACTGATTTTTCGAGTTTATCAAATACCTCTAAAAACGTAAGATCAAAGGGCAAATTCCTCTTACTGCCGGCAATAAACCCATTTATTGCGGCTGAAGCAACTTTCGTAAAGGGCAGTTGGGGTTGGTTCTGTAACCGCGAGAGTAACTGTTGCTTATTATTATCCCCAAAACGCTTATCGTGATCCTCGAGCGCTCGAATGAATATCACTGCATTAAAGAAAGATGATAGTTCTTCGTTGCTGACTTTATTGTCAAACTCCGCAGATAGAGCTCGTTTCCAATATGAAATGGTTCTTATTAATGCTTCGTCTAGTGCAGGTATGTTCGGATTCGGCTTTTTCCCAATTATTTTCTCAAATGCTTCGATTCTCAAAATGTCAAAATTATTGCGAGAGAGAGCCTGGGTTTCAATTGTCTGTTGAATACCCCTAATCCTATTATAGATAAAAGAAACCTCAGTTGGTTCTATGCTAATGTGCCAATCAACAAGGTTATTGTAAGAAATTGAAAGTAGTTTGTTCCTATCCTCTATTGACAATTCCTGAAACTTCTTGCCAGACCGTAAGAATGTCAATACAGCAGTATTTTCGAGACCATGCTCTACAATGAGGTGTACGGTTGCTAAACTAGATAGTTCTGGGGCCTCAAAAGTGTCACTTGGTTTCCAGCCCAAATCGTTGCAGAAATGGCTTAAAAGGCGATTCCTGTCAGAACCACTGAGATTCTGGGAACTAAGCTGGATAATCGCATCATGCTGATTCATATTGTAACTTGCCTAATTTATACGACTTGCACCACGTCTCTCCGTTCATGTTACGGGACATGTCTTTGGCGAATGAGTATATTTATTTTTCGGTCAAAATAGCATAACGTTTCTTATGCTTTTTTTATTACCTTTCTCCTCCGGCTATCAATCATTCCGGTTTATTTCCACCAACAACTGATATTGATAGTATTTTTGATTTTAATAATTTTAAAAAGTTAGTCGTTTGAGAGCAAATTATCAAGCGCTGCTGAGCTGAATCAAACCCTTTTCCGTTCCGCTAGCAATCGCCCGAATCGATTTCATCGAACTGAGAATGACCCGGCGGGAATGAGGAATGAGTTTGGATATTCGACATATCACTCAGTTGCCGGTGCCTCTTACAGCGAAAAAACAATGCGGATCTGAGTCCGGTTAAGTTTCTTCTTCCTTCTCCAATTCTATTTGGACTGTTTGGAACGCTTCACCGACTTCTCTCTCCAGCGCTTGGATAATTTCACAAACCAAAAGGCGATCCAAATTCGGCTGTGCAGTCAAGAGAGCTACGGAAACCTGAAAAATAGACAAGGCACATCCTTGACCGGGTTCTGACAGTCCAAAATTACTCGGACCGGCTAGGAGGATGTCTCCTTTAGAAGGCATAAGTCCTAACTTGAAGAAGACCCCTCTCGCATTCGCGTGCACATTGTGACTCGCCAGCTTGTAATAAGGACGCATGTGGTCGAGTCCAGCCCGTTCCTCGATATCGCTGAAGGTGGGGCGCTCCTTTCCTATCGCCTCAGCTGCCCAACCATAATCACTACCATACTCAGAACCGTAACATTTTATGAGTTCATCTCTCGTCGACTTCAATTCTGATAGCTCTTTCGGCGTGAGCGGTTCTAGCCCCAAAGCCTGCGAGTGCTCGGTGTACTGGAGGGCAGCCTTGTAGCACTCAATCGAATCATGAAGCAAATAACGTTTAGCCACAGTATCCCCGTGCGCAGCAACAAAGAAACCCACCACGGCAATTTCATGCAAGCAACGCCATCGAGCATGAGCTCCGTCAGCGTGGCCCGTCCGAAGCAGAGCAAGAATCTCCGAGGCGACTTGACATGCGCGTGCATGCAAACGTACCAATACCTCAAAGACATATTCCTCTTCACCGGCCTCACTTTCATGCCACTCGCGATTGAACTCCTCACCTGTTTCAAGGCATACCACTATAAACATTTCCAACAAATCAAGGGGCTTCTTCCATCTCTCCGCAATTCCAGACTCGAAGGAGCTAATATCCGTGCGCCTTTTTCGAAGCATACCTGCTGCACGATGGCGGAGCTCATTCAAGATGGCCGATGATATCTCGTGGACCATCTTTGGTAACGTCTCAGCCTGTTCAGCCATAAATTGCCCGACCACCTCATTGAGTTCCAGGTCAAGGTCCCCCAAGTCCAGCTTTATATCCTCAGGACTTGTCGCGCCATTTCGTCCAAGAAAATCAACCGGAACTTGGGCATCATCAAACTCCAAGCTGAACCCTGACAGGTCAGGCATGGACAGCTTGGACTCGATCGTGCCTGCGAAAGTATCGTCTATCATGAAACCAAGACGTTGCAATCGCAGGAATATGATCCGGGCAAGCATCCGCCTTAAGAAGGCCTTATCTTGGAGCTGGGAGCCTTTAAATAATTTTGTGTAAACAGTCATAGTCGTATAAAGTAAAGCAATATAGGAGAAGAGACTATGGCTGTCAAGATCAGTGATGATTTGATTGCAGAGCTGGCGAAGGGCTGCAAGACTGCGAACGATGTGGTTGGAAGCCAGGGAGTGATGAAGGAGCTTACCAAGAGGCTTCTGGAGAAGCTGTTGGACACGGAGCTGACCACGCACCTTGGATACGAG
>CAZDNQ010000629.1:0-3237 GCA_964506605.1 uncultured Victivallis sp.
GATTTCCCTTTATGTTATGTTCTACTAAATCTCTTATTCTTCAACGGTGCGCGGGTTTTCCTCCTTCGAAGGACAAGGCCAACCCGCGATTTGGCGGACCATTCTTGCTTTTTGTTTTACGTCAAGCGTTTTGGCCTGACCCGGGAGTGCGCAGACAAAGTCTGCGCTAAGCAGTGACTCTGTCACCGCACTCCTTGGATTCGTCCTCCTCTTGAGGACTCATCGTAAAGCCATTTAAATACAGAATTATCAATAATATCTTTGATACTTAGAGTATTATTTTTTAATGGATTTGATAACGATTTCTCCGGTGACAGGCTCCGCCGAGTAGCGGATAGCGCCGTCTTCAACCTTGGCAGTCGTCTTGTTCTTCCCCTGCTCCACGGAACACTCCTTCCAGTCGGCCGGTACTTTCGTGTGCAAGGTTAGAGGCAGATCGTAGAGAGCAGTATCCGTCTTGCATGTGAGCTGGAGCCTGATCTGGGCGTTGTCCTTCTGGACAACCTTGAGTTCCGCGCCCTTGCGCTCGGTCAAATACTTATGATATGATACTGGATCGGTGACCCATACCACATCCTTGTTTGCCTCGAGCTTGTCAAGGAGCGCAGTGAATACATCCATCGGCGTAGTCAGCCAGTCGCCGCCGACCCCGTGGAAGTCATGATGCCCCATTTCGCCCTTGGCAATGGCGTTATCTACAAGCTTAAGCACATCTTCTTTTGTCTTGCAATGGAATGGATATCCGAAAAACGGAGGCCTGTCGACAAGATTGTATTTTGCCAGAAGCTGGTTGAATTCCTCCTTGGTGATCTTCCATGGAACTCCGCCTGGCTGGCCGAAGGAGATCAGGCGCGGCTGTTTCCGGTCCGGAAAACACTTGTTGATTTCCTCATTGGCAAGTGCAATGTCCTTGTCTATATCCTCAAATGTCGGCGCACCCTTGTGAGTGAAGGTATGGTTGCCATATTCCATCCCGGTCTTCGGGATCTCCTTCTCCCAGTCGTTCTGCCTGTTCTTGAACGGACCGTTTCCGGCATTGATGTAGAACGTCCCGACCATACCCCTCTTCTTCAGTTCCGGTATGGCATTGGTCACATGGGACACGCAGCTGTCGTCGAATTCCAGCATGAACACGGCCTTCTTGCCGTCCTTCCACTTGAGTATTTCTGCATCAGAAGTGATAGGTTCCTTCTTCACAGGTGTAACCAAAGGTGCCGAAACAGTATTCGCCGCAGCCGGAGCACTTTCCCCTATCTTCAGTGAAATCTTCTCCGAATCGGGATTATACGGGATCCATGCCTGCCATTGGAAAATGCCAGCCCCCCATTCGCGGTTGTCCTGGAGCTGGTTGTATGTGAATTCCGGGAACTGCAGTGCTGTCTTCACGCCTGACGGACTGCTCAGGCAGAACTTGTTCGCATTACCCTGGTGGAGGAACGGTTTTGGCGGCTTGTCCTTCGGGAACTCCTTCATCTCCCCGTCTCCAACCTGCCATTTCCGTCCAATGCCGGAATCCGTCGGAAACTTCATGGAATAATAGATCATCTTCAGACCTGCGGGCGGATTTGAGACCTTCATTGATATTTCTCCGTTCGCAAGATCCAGATCGATCTGTCCACCTCCCTCGTATTTCAACGTCGCCTTCTTGTCCGCAACTGATTTCTCCGCGATCTTTATATTCTTCTTCTCTGCATTGACCAGCAACGGATAATCCAGCGTATATTTCGCGTCGGCTCCGGCGTCAATTACGATTCCGTCATTGGTCAAGGACACTGTCTCGGCGGCGTTAGCATTTGCGAACATCGCAATAACTGCGAAAGCCACAACAACAATCTTTTTCATATCATCTCCTAAAATTAAAAATGATTATTCAACCACAGAACACTCAGAAAATAATTACAAAATAGACATGATAACTTTGTGCCTCTGTGCATTCGTGCGAGAAATCTTCATTCATTGCTCAAAAACACCGGATTTGCAATCCCTTTCTGGTATATCTCCACCTGCTCCGGAAGCCTTTCGATATTGACGTCCTTTCCCCAGTAGAAATAGGTCATCGCCTTGATGTTCGGATATTTCTTCGGGAACAGGTTCAAGGTCATCTCCATGTGCTTCGCGTCCCCTGGATACGGCTTCGGAACATACCACTGCCCCCTGTTAGGCTCAGTGCCCCACTCGGCGAGGATTATCGGCTTGCTCGGATATGTCTTCACTAGGTTGTCCATGTACATGTGGTTTACGTCGTTGTAAAAACTCGGTCCGATCCAGTCGACATACTCGTCGCCCGGATAATATGCCTTGAAGCTGTTCTGGGCGTTCAGCTCCTTGTACGGGCGGCCTGTCATCTGCGGGCACCACACGAATGCGACATTCGCAACGCCCTCGTCCTTGAAAATCCCGTGTATCTTCCGCCAGATCCTGATAAATTTCTCAGCGGTCCAATCCGTCTTCTCCTTCTTGTATAACTCGGAATAGAAGAACCAGTCGCCGTTCATCTCATGGTTGAAGCTGACAAGCATCGGCTTACCATAAGCCTTGCAGTATCCAGCCATGTTCTTGAAATACTTGTCGTGCTTGCCGTCCAGTATCTCGTCCGCGCTGAGGAACGGGCAACCCGGCTTCCAGTCGCCGGTATAGACTTTCATGAACGGAATCACGTTCGGAATCTCATCGATGATCTTGAGTCTTTTCTCGAAAGAGTTGTCCGGTTGCTTAACGCCATTCGACCAGATGCAGTCGAATGTCCCTATCATCGAAGGTTTCTTCCCTGCAACTTTCACATAGTTGTCATATCTCTGCCTGAATCCCTCCCTTTCATCAGTCCACAGCAGGACACCGTGGTAGATCTTGTCCTTCAGCTCGCATTTGGCCAGGGGCCGGTCCGGCATCGGATTGACGACATCGCTCTTCTCCGCCTGTTTCAGCTTGTTCACATCCGCATCGTCCCCGTGATCGAAAGGCTTGGGCGCATCGGCAGCAGATGCGAAAACAGAAGCCGCCATGCATAATCCTATAATCACCGCAGTTTTCATATCTTCTCCCCTTTATTTAATTCAACCACAGAGGACACACAGATTCTCCTAGCAGAAAAATCTCTCTGCGTTCTCTGTGGTTAATCATCATCCCTTCTTCACCGGGACCGAAGTCCTTTTCGCGATGAACTTCATCCACATCTCGAGCTTCTCATTCTCCGTGAAACTGTCGCTGTCATGCGGCTGCTTCTTCCCGATCCTTCCG
>CAZDNQ010000630.1:0-3224 GCA_964506605.1 uncultured Victivallis sp.
GAAAAAGGCCCGGTCGCCGCCGATGACGACCATGACGGCGTCGTCATATGCAAGTGCTTCGGCGTGACAGATACAAAGATCCGCGCTGTCGCCAAGGAGAACAAGCTGCACAAGGCCGAGGAGATCACCAACTATACAAAGGCCGGCGGCGGATGCGGATGCTGCCTCGACGACATCCAGCAGATACTAGACGAGCTCTGGAGGACTGAGAAGGCGAAACCTGCCAAGCCCGTTCCGCAGAAGCTGACAACCGTCCAGAAGGTCATGAAGGTGCAGGAGGTGATGGACAAGGAGATCAAGCCGATGCTCGAGAAGGACGGCGGCAGCATCGAACTTGTCGACATCCAGGGCGACACCGTGATTGTCCGCCTCTGCGGGCGCTGCGCTTCGTGCCCGGCATCCGGGGTGACATTGAAGAACACCGTGCAGGACAAGCTCCGCGAATTCGTGTCCCCTGAACTGACTGTCGAGGAGGCGAAATAGCCGGGGCGCGCAGGTTCATATGCATACCAAAGACATATCTTTCTACCAGCACTCGCACATATTCAGCGTTGCCGGCGAGAAGGCCGAGAAGAGGACGTTCTGGGTGGTAGTGCTCACGCTCGCGATGATGGTTGTGGAAATTGTCGCCGGCTGGATCTACCATTCAATGGCCCTTTTCGCGGACGGCTGCCACATGAGCACGCATGCCCTCGCGCTGGCGATATCGCTCATGGCGTTTGTCTTCGCACGCCGCCATGCCGGCGACAGGAGCTTTACCTTCGGGACATGGAAAATCGAGGTTCTCGGAGGATTTTCGAGCGGCATGATCCTCGGTCTCGTGGGCTTTTTCATGGCTTACATCTCCGTGGAAAGGATACTGAGTCCAGTAAAGATCCAGTACAACGAGGCGCTCCTTGTAGCTGTGATAGGGCTCGTGGTGAACCTCATCAGCATGCTCCTTCTCAACACAAAGCATCACCATCATGAGCACAGCCACGGGCATGCTCAGGAACATGAGCATCACCATCACCACCACCACGAACATGAGAACCTGAACCTCAAGGCCGCATATCTGCATGTCCTGGCTGACGCAATGACTTCGGTATTTGCAATAGCAGCCCTACTCGGCGGAAAGTTCATGGGCTGGAACTGGCTTGATCCTGCCATGGGGATCGCAGGAGCCATCCTGGTGATAAGATGGACTGTCATGCTGCTCAGGGAGACAAGCGTGATCCTTCTCGACAAGGAGGCGCACAGCTCAATTACCGGCGAGATAAGAAAACTCATAGAGAATGACAGCGACACCCGGATAAGCGACCTGCACGTCTGGAAAGTAGGTATGGACAAATACGCATGCATACTCTCGATTGTCGCGAGCAATCCGCGTGATCTCAACTACTACAAGCATATCCTGGAAACCCGGGATGAGCTTGTCCATGTCACCATAGAAATATCCAAGTGCGAAGGCACTGGCACAAAATAAAGGATTCACCAAATGGAAAAAGTCATCTACGTTGACAATAACGCCACCACGCAGACGGATCCCGAAGTATTCGAGGCGATAAAGCCCTTCTTCTGCGAGCTCTACGGAAACCCGTCCAGCATACACACGTTCGGCGGGCAGGTCGCAGGGCACATCAAGAAGGCCAGGGAGTCGCTTGCATCGCTGCTCGGCTGCGAGCCGACGGAGCTCATCTATACGAGCTGCGGGACGGAAAGCGATAATTCCGGCATCATGAGCGCGCTCTACCTCAATCCTGAAAGAAGGAAAATCGTCATCAGCAAGGTCGAGCATCCGGCTGTAAAGAACCTCGGAGCCGAACTTATCAGGCGCGGCTACAGGGTCGAGGAGGTTCCGGTAGACGGCAAAGGACGGCTCGACATGGACAAGCTGAAGCAGGAAGTGAATTCTGACACTGCGGTGGTGTCGGTGATGTGGGCGAACAACGAGACCGGCAATATCTATCCGGTCAGGGAGATCGCCCAGATAGCCCACCAGCATGGCGCCCTTTTCCATACGGATGCCGTGCAGGCCGTCGGCAAGATCCCCATGAATCTTTCCAAGGAAGGTATCGACATGCTGAGCCTTTCCGGGCACAAGCTGCATGCCCCGAAGGGAGTCGGCGCGCTGTACGTGAAACGCGGAGTGAGGTTCCGTCCGTATATAATCGGCGGGCACCAGGAACGAAGCCGCAGGGGCGGGACTGAGAATGTGACGGGGATAGTGGCGCTTGGCAAGGCCGCCGAACTCGCGGAAAAGAACATGAAGGTCGAGAACACCCAGGTCATGGCGCTGCGCGACAGGCTTGAGAAGGAGCTCATATCGGCAATTCCAAAGACACGCGTGAACGGCGACGTCGCGAACCGCCTGCCCAACACCACAAATATAAGTTTTGAGTTTATTGAAGGTGAAGCGATACTTCTTCTGATGAACCAGCTGGGCATCTGCGCCTCAAGCGGAAGCGCATGCACGACCGGAAGCCTGGAACCATCGCATGTCCTTAGGGCGATGGGCGTTCCGTACACCGCCGCGCACGGCTCGGTGCGATTCAGCCTTTCGCGATTCAACACCGACGAGGAGATCAGCTATATAATCAAGCACTTCCCGCCGATCATCGAGCGCCTGAGGAAGATCTCCCCGTACTGGGAATAAGATTTCCCAGCTGGCGGCAATCAGGCCTGGCGGTCTTCCGTCCATGAATCGCGGCGCCCGCACTGCATGAAATATCTTCAAAATTCCCTCCGGAACCATTTGACATCCCTTTACTGGATGATATTATAGCATTATTGATATATAGCATTATCGATATATGACAATAAAACACAGGCCCCATATATGAACAGCGTAAAGTACATGACAGTCGTCGAACTTGTGAAAAGGCGCGTGCTGAACGGCGACTACATGTTCACAGACAGCCCCTCTGAAAGAGGGCTCGCGCAGGAGACCGGAGTCAGCTACATGACCGCCAGACGGGCCGTCCAGGAACTGCTGAAGCAGAAGGTTCTTGTCCGGATGAAGAACGGACGTCTCCAGCCGAACAGCCGGTACAGCAACGGCCATCTCTGCAGGCAGGTGGCATTCATCGCTCCGGCATGGCATGCATCCAGCTTCAACCAGTGGCGGGGCGCAATCAAGAATACTGTGGAGAGGCATGGCTGCATCATCAGGTCCGTCACCTACGACAGCCATGACGATCCTGTCATATACGACGCCCTCGACGGCAATTTCGATCTAATCTTCT
>CAZDNQ010000631.1:0-3219 GCA_964506605.1 uncultured Victivallis sp.
CAGATTGCCAGTGGCCGCATCAAAGGCGAGCAAGGAGGCGCATTTTCCGGAAACACCTCCGCCGGGGACGACTACTAGATTGCCGGTTACAAGAGGTGAATTGGCGCGGCCGAACCGGACGCTCCTGTTTTCATCGCTCCAGTGCATGCCGAGCTCCCAGAGAAGTTCATGTTTCCAGATGACCTCGCCGGTGCTGCCATTCAGGCAAACAAGATGCCCCCACGCCCCCAATGCATAGACGCGTCCTCCCGAGATCGTAGGTGTACTGCGCGGTCCTACCCCGTTGGTGGTGAACCGCTCATTCCAGGATGAAGTCCACTGGTGCTGTCCGGATGCTGCTGCATAGCAGGTGACTTGTTCCTCCTCGCCTCTCTGTTCCATGGTCACGGCGAATCCATTGACAACTGAAAATGCGGAAAAACCTCCTCCGATAGCTTTGCGCCATAGTAATCGCGGGGGATTTTCCTCCCAATCTGGATCCAGTTCGATGTGGTCAACTGCAGCATGTCGGCCGGAGCCGAGGAACTCCGGAAAATCATCTGTTGTAGTTGTAGACAGATCAACACCGGCATGTGGCTCCTGGATAGTTGGAAGAGCCTGGTCGGCAGTCCTTCCCAGCGAGTATGCGAAATGAGGCTGGCCGTATCTCCACTGCCGATATGCCAGGACACCAGACACGGCCAGCGCTACGGCAATGGTCACCGCCCAGGCAATCAGATGCTGCCGGTATTTCCCCATAAAGTTATTGAGCTTGCTGGTAATTCCAGCAGATGCCAGGCGAGCCATCTGCTTCTCCTGTCAGAAAGGATATTGGAATCAAAATGCAACACAGGCATCTTGCCTTTGTCTTCTCTTCTCACATCCTATATCAAGCACAGGCAAGATGCCTGTGTTGAACTACCGGATTTCCACGGTCGTTTCCTCAAGTGCCTTGACCGTGAACTTGGATTCCTTGCCGGATTCGTCCCGGATGATGACGTAGTTCCCGGGGCGGAGCCCGGATATTACAGCATCTCCATCCGCACCGCCAATTCCAATTCCGAGGTCGCGGAGCAGCCTGTAGCTCGGTGAGAATTTACCGAGGCGCAGGACGGGCTTGCCGTCGGATGTCCTTATGGAAATCCTGTCAGCCCTGATTTTCGGATCGGCAATTTTCAGCCTTGCGCTGCCGGCCTTG
The DNA here is from genome assembly GCA_964506605.1 of uncultured Victivallis sp. Taxonomy (GTDB): domain Bacteria; phylum Verrucomicrobiota; class Lentisphaeria; order Victivallales; family GWF2-50-93; genus GWF2-50-93. Next base: position 1,178 of record CAZDNQ010000631.1, read on the forward strand.
CAGAGCACGGCATCAAATTTTGTGTCGGAAGATATTGCGAGTTCCGCAGCCTCGGTGGAATATCCTTTCATTATAGCGAAAATCCTATATTTCCCCTTTGGAAGGAGGATATTGAACGCATATGCGCCATCATCCGGATTCACCGAGGAATTGGCGACAGGCATGTCGTTTCCATTGATGGCGTATACCTGCGCGCCTTCCGCCGGCTTTTCGGAATCAAATACGACCTTCCCGGAAACCTTGAACCCCTTTTCAATCCTGATGTCCAGAGACTTTTCCTTTTCGCCGATGTCCACGCCATCCACAAACGCCATGCCTGAATCATGCCAGACTACAAGATCATATTTCCCGGGATTTATGTTCTTTATGGAATAGGAGCCGTCCTTTCCGGCTTCGCCGCCGGCGGAGAGGAAGAATGTTTCGAAATTGCAGATTGATGGAACCATTGAGATTGAGGCTTCTCCTGCGGCTTTTCCGTCTGCATCGGTTATTTTGCCATTGAGCGATCCGCAGGTCAGCTTCAGTTCCAGCTTCTGTCCGGGATCCTTGATTTCAATTCTGCCGGTGGCGGTGGATTCCTCCGAAGACGCTGAATAGATGTATTTGCCGGGGACGAGGCCTTCAACCTCGAAGTTCCCGTTGTCGTCGGATTGCGCCTGTTTGGACTTGGCGCTGAGGCCTGAGAGGATCTTCATGGACGGAACCGCATCTTCAGGAGGCGCAGGAACGAACGAGATGTCGGATTGAAGTGGTTTGCCGTCACGTGTTATGCTCCCCTTCGCTGTTGTGGACCTGACTTCATCGGATTTTCCGCCGAGGACAAGGTCCTCCATTCCAGGCTTGACCTGCACTTCCCTTGTAGCGCTGGATACTTTTCCGTCCTTCTTTGCATACCAGCCAAAAGAATATTTCCCTGACGGCAGCATCGGGATTTCAAAGCTGCCCTGTCCGCCAAGCGTCATCTTGAGCGTTATCATCGGCTTCTCTAAATTGAGGATATTCAGAACTCCCTCCGCAACAGGATTTCCGGCATTGTCGGTGACGGAGCCTTTGACCTTCGCGGTCTCGGGAATCTCAAACTTGATGTCCGAAGAGCTGTCCTTCTTGAGCTCGAACTTCTTTTCCGCCAGCAGAATCTTATGCGCTCCTGAACTTGTCGCATAAAGCGCCATTGCTCCCGGGACAAGACCTTCTATCTTGAAGACGCCCTGGCCGTCGGTTGTGGCCTGCTTCCCGGCGGCGCTGAGATCCGGCATATCGCTGTCGTCCATGCCGTCCGGTACAAAAATATTGGTGACCGGCATGCTTGTCCTGACGATTAGGTCCTTGATCGGTCTTCCCAGTGGATCAACGGCTTTTCCAGACACATTCAAGCCTTTCATTAGGACAAGGGATACAGGTTCGTCCAGATCCTTCTTGACAGTCAGGTCAATTGTCTTTTTGCCTGGGATCAGCGGAGGCTTCGATGCGGACACGACATATTTCTGGCCCTGGCGGAGTTCGACGGTGAACTTCCCGTCCTTGTCGCTTTTACTGGCATCCTTGTCCAGCCGGTTGAAATTGAAGTTCACGTTTGCGTATTCCGCGCGGAGATGGCTGACTTCGGCGCCAGGCACAGGCTTTCCTTCCTCGTCCACGGCGATGAACGCGATCTTGTGTTTCGGGGCGAGTGTTACAATGAGCCCGTCGCTGCCGGCCTTGACGCCGTTCATCGTTGAAACATTGTTCATCGAGAACTGCTCATCGCTTATCCTAACGTCGAACTTGCCCTCGGGAAGTCCGGAAACACTGAACGAACCGGAGTTGTCGGTCTTTCCGTTCTTATATATAAAGTCATTGTCATCCGTTCCCTTGCCGTTGATATTCACTGAGAGATCCGGTACCGGCGTACCATCGGCCTCCAGCACCTGCCCGGAGATGCTCAGCCCTTTGTCCAGCTTTATTGTGATCTCATCCTTCTTCTCCGGTCCAGCCTCGGCCTGGACTTTCACCTTCATCCATCCATCGTGTTCGACAGTGAGATCATAATTTCCGGCCAGGAG
>CAZDNQ010000632.1:0-3217 GCA_964506605.1 uncultured Victivallis sp.
CGTACTGGGTGAATATCGCCATGCCAGGGCCGATTGCAGCCTGCGCGAGATCCACCGGCGCGATGTTGCCGCGCTGAAGGTTCTTTAATGCGACAGGAAGCTCTGCCCTCAGCTTTGAAATGAATTCGCGGCGGCTCGAGATGGGCGCGTCAGACGGTCGCTTGCGGCATACGAGAACGACGCTGGAAGCGAGGGCGTTAGTGTCCTTACCCACGAGACGGTTACTCAATTCAGTTCGCAGGGGCCATGTGCCGGTAACTTGAAGACCTGCACTAAGAACCGCATTCAGAAAAGTTTCCCAACCAGTGCTTGAAACCCCTTGGTTATCATCGTCTTCTGACTGCTTAAAGGCATAATAGACAGTAACTGGGAACGCTGCATGCGCTTGCATGCCAATACTCGTCAAAGCGTGTGTCATTCCATTGAGGAAAAAATCTTGAGCTGCCTTCTTGCTCTTATGACGATAAGGTGTAGCAACCAACTCGTCTGCTTTAGGAACTTCTAAGGTAGCAAAAAGGCTAGGATATATATTTCTTAATGAGCGACGGAGCCAGACGTAGAAAAAGTCAGAGAGGTCTGCGTAACCTATGTTGTCATAGTATGGAGGATCGGTGGAGATTATTCTATCCTTCGAGTTTATTTGGCATTGAGCATCAGCTTGAAATGCAAAATTTGACAATTTCTTTAAGGATGTCAGAACGAAATTGCTCTCAATAGGCGAGATTACCTTCTCGAGTGCTGAGTTAAAATTCTGAAGATATCCTCCAAAAAAATTAATTTCTGCAAAATCCCAGGTCATAGGGATTGCTTGCCGTGCAAAGGTATTCCTCGTTGCTTGAACACTTGATATCCAACCACATATAGATGAATTGAAATCAGCACATCGATCAACTACAAAACTTAAATACACCCCCACCGCCTCCGCATATGCCCTTGCACCTAATCCACCTGCTTCAAGGCCAGTTCCATCATTGTCAAGGCCTGCCTGAACCGCGTTTTGCTCGATACGCGGGATTGCTTCCTGCACGAGGTCGGAGAAGGTGTCGAGGGCGGTGAGTTGACGGGGCGTGAAGAGGTCGCCCCATTTTTTCATGCCGTATTCTTGAACTCTAAACCCAAGGGCTTTCTCTGGAAGCACAGTATCGGGGTACCAGTTTGGCTTTGAATCTAATGCGATCTGCTCATGCAACATAATTGGATCAATATAGACTCGTCCTTTATCTCCTTCAGCTACGATAGCCATTAACCGAGAACCCATTCGTTTTAATTTTGCTTCCGACCTAATATAATCGAATGGTATCGGAGTATTCGATAATAAGCATAGAAAGCTCGTCCCGCTTCCTCCAGATTTAGTACCAATTTTGCTCTTTTCCATATCTTTCGGCTTTCCCACCTTCACCTTGAATCGGTACCCATTGCCCTCGATTATTGGTTCGACATAGGCCTCTTTGCCGGGCTTGGTTGAAAGCATAAAGGTACTCGCGAGCGGGACCTCGATATTCGCAAACGCGGGGTTAGGACTCCTTACCGTGCGGGCCCATATCCACGCAATCACTGTAAGTTCCCTGCCCCGATACTCAGCAAGATCGGGTCGCTCCGCGATCATCTCGTCGGTGATCTTTACCTTTGGGTAGAGGTGCCCGATGCGCTTCTCGGCTTCGTCGCGCATCCATGCGCCGTAGTACCGCACATCATCCGCAAGTCCTTCAGCGCCTTTCCATGTGCGCTCGATGAGATCCTTTTTCGCTCTGGCCTCAGGATTGACAGGTGACTTACCCGCGAATTTTGGCGGAATCTCTATCATTGCCTTGTTGATGAGCACCGCCACTGGATTGAGATCGCTCGCCCAGGCTTCGAGCCCAAGGCGCTGCGCCTCCAAAGGGAGAGCTCCCCCCCCCGCAAAAGGATCGTGGAAGGCTGGCAGCTTTTGTCGATCAAAGAGCTCCGCCGCGCGCGGATGGTCCGCGTTTTCCGCACAGGTACGCCGCCAACTGTTCCATATCTCATCGCGAGCTCTCTGAAGAACCTCCTCGTTCGTTGTGTTCTCCCACTTAACGAGATCTTCGATGATGCTGAAGAGACGCTCCCGCTCCTTTTGTTGGGCTTTTTCGGTAGGAAAGAGATCAGGGTACGACGAGGGGTCGTCCACCATCTGTGCAAAGATCACCGCTCGCGCCGCCGCTAGGGGACGTCGTGCCCACCACAGATGCAGCGTACTCGGATGTCCGTGCCGGATGGACTTCTCACGCGCGCTCGCTTCATTGATCGCCTCCAACGGAAGCGCGACTTCAATAAGTTTTTTTCTAGTGGTTTGATTCATGAAGTACCTCTGGAAATCCTTTTGCTACCCAATCAGAGAAGGTTATACGCAGAGAAGTAACTAAAGGTGAATAAGAACAATACTGGGAGCTGATTTGATGAGCAATCTTATCTGCTGATGGATTAATTAGGATCAATTCTTTGCCTTTTCTAAATAATCCCTTAAGGAGCGTATCATACGATTGTTTATCCTGTTCAGAGAAACTATATCCTATAGCAATCAGACGATCTGCTTCCTGGACATATTCATGTGCAAGTCGCATAACTATCTCATAGTAGGCCTGTTCAAGTACTAGATCCTTGTCATTAATAGGAGGAATGATTCGCTCGGTAGGTGGAGAATAAGCATGATTTAGTTCTGGACGAGCAAATGCTGGAAACGCATCACACAGGGTGTCTGGATCAAATATAAAACGAGGAGAGGAACGAAGTGTTAGCCATCTAGTTCCATTTGTATCGGCTGGACTAATGTCAGTTTCAATCGGATACAAATATAGGGATCCATGAAGATGAAGCACGACTGATACCTTACTTTGTTGGGGCGCAGTATTCTGGCCCTCTATGACTTGTTTTTGAGAACATTCAGCCTCTATACCAAACCCATATTGGGGATTCCATTGCTGCAATCGTTGAAGATGAAGTTCAGCCAAACAATCATAATTATATGAAAGAAAGCGCGATTTTTGAAAATATTGGAAGAACTTTCTGTATGGAGTAGAAGGGTTGTCTATGATTCTAGATGCAATGTAATGGTCAGCCGCTTGGATAATAGCTACAAGACGTTTAAGAGGTACCCAATTGGCTCTTTTATAAGCTTGTGAAAATAGCATTTCAGCACTGGTCACTGAACCAATCGCAGGGCCGAAGCAAGCACGCAAAAGATCATCTACTTTTGGAT
>CAZDNQ010000633.1:0-3211 GCA_964506605.1 uncultured Victivallis sp.
TACAGCTATAGAACGCATCGCTACCGATGCTGGTGACACTGTTTGGGATTGTGATGCTGGTCAGGCCTGTACAGCCATAGAACGCAGAACTGCCGATGCTGGTGACGCTGTCAGGGATTGTGATGCTGGTCAGACCTGTGCAGCCATAGAAGGCATAATACCCGATACTTGTGACGTTGTCCGGGATTGTGATGCTGGTCAGACCTGTGCAGCCATAGAAGGCACGATCATCAATGCTGGTAAAGGTATTTGGGATTGTGATGCTGGTCAGACCACTACAGCCCCAGAAAGCATAACTGCCGATGAGGGTGACGCTGTCTGGGATTGTGATGCTGGTCAGACCACTACAGCCTCTGAAAGCATAACTGCCGATGAGGGTGACGCTGTCTGGGATTGTGATGCTGGTAAGATCGCTACACCAAGAGAAGACATAAATACCAATGACGGTGACCGGCTTGCCGTTAATCGTGCTAGGAATTGTCACCGCTCCGCCGGAACCAGTATAGTCGGTTATCATGATGTCCGCACCGTTGTCGGTATAGGTGAAATCCCCATACTGATCCGCCTTCGCCAGAACAGCTAAGGAGCAGAATATAACCGCCACTGCCAGCCTGCTAAAATAACATTTGATCCTCATTCTTCCGAAATTCCTTATGTTTTATGCTTCAATATTATCGTCGCTATAATTGGGTCATGCCCGATAACCATCCATATCCTTCAATCCAGCCTGAGGCTGGTGAATACACATTGTGTCGTCAATCCCTTTCAATCCGGCTGCACGCCATCTGCCTTCACCGTCCTCTTTCGTCAGTTAATAGGCGGGCGCGGTCCCTTTCTTCTCGTAAACAGCAATATAAGCGATACTCGTTAGCCTTCAGTCACTTCCTCCGAATGGCACCGTCTTTTTCCATGCCGAAGGGTAGCCCTATTTCGGCGAAGACTGGTCATCGGGGGCTGGAAGGGGGAGCAAAATTAACTTCGTTGCCCTTGGAATCAATTTCTTTGCTTTCGTATTTACCCGTCTGGATTACAAACGACAGATTTACTGTGTCATCAGGATAAATATTGAATATCAACTCGTCCCCGCCTGTTTTAAACGCTTTGGGAATCTGGCCTTTTACTGGAACTGTCACTTCTACAATGCTTTTGTCTGATTTTCTCCATTTCACTACGACTGTATTGGGAAATTCAAAGTTCCCCTTGAAAAATAAATGCGAAGATGAAGTTGCTCCATGTGTCAATAATCCTGCTCCGACATTATATTCCCCAAGCTTTGAATCGAAGATAAAGACATTCTCTTGCCCCACGTTCCTGAAGCCAACATTCAAGCTGCTATCTCCACTGCATGAACTGCAAAATATCGAAATTAACAAAAAAGCAATATTCGTCATTACAAAACATGCCTTCATTTTACTTCTCCCTTGTTCTATTTAAACTGTTGTTCAACTTTCAAGTAATAATCTTTTATATTTGCAGATACAGGGTCAGATATAAGGTCTTCGGGAAGATATCTTCTTCTAGGTTCAAGGTCATATTGTTTCTCAACGCCACCAACATTAAATACGGAATATTCCTGATGAGGAATCATTTTATTTGTTAACTCGGGATAATCTGATAAATCAGGCATGTTGAACGGGGCTCCAGCTTCGTGTCCCTGTCCAACCATCCATGAAAGAGGAGCGTTCGCAAGTCCACGGTTTTTGTATCCACCGCCAATGTCGCTATGTCCACCTGGGAAACCATGGCGAGTAATATTATTCCCTGAAACCAACAGAGGATGGAATGCAGTTCTCATTTCATGCAGTGCATATGCAATTGCAGTATTATCAACAATGCCTGGAATTTTGGGAGGCTTTGGAAATCCTTTGGGACCAGGGACTGGATCAAACAAGCCAAGAAAACGAATTTTTGGGCAAACTTTCTTATCGATATTATATGTGCCCCTTTTATCCATTACCAGCTGTTTTTCACCAGTAGGAACTCCTCTTGCTTCAATCATCTGAGCAAAGAGAACAGCTATTACAGCCCCACGGCTAAATCCAATTATATCAATGTCTTTGTCATTGTTTTGATAATTTATGACTAAATCCCTATAAGCGCTTTTCAAAATGTTATCATAGCCGAAGCCAACCATCTGACCTGCTTTTGCGTCTACGGGGTCATTGTCCTTAATATTGCCAACGCCCCTGTAATATTCTTTATTGATCCCTCCATAAGACTGACGCATTAGATACACATTTGTTCGCTCATCTTCAATATTTGCCGTTCCATCAAAAGCGTAAAGGGCAAGTCCAAGTGAATCTGTCTTATTTACAAAATCATTCCCAGTTCCGTAGAGATTTAGGCCTCCGCGTTCTGCAATCTTGTCCTTGTTCAACCATCTTCCCGTCTCAGGATTATAATATCTGTAGCCGTAATACACAAGGCTTGTTTCAGCATCGAAGAAACATGAAGAGAACCTGAAATTGAATCCGCCAGAGGCGGACAAGCTCATCCTCTCAGCCTTGACTATGCACCTTCCAAAGGCATCGTACTCATATTCGGCAACTTTCGCCCCTGTCGAATCCACATAGCCCGTTACGTTCAGGTTGCCATCGTAGACAGGGAAGTAGGATTTCCCATTGATTACATCGGTGTCGGAAATCAAACCGCCTGCGCCCCAGAGGTATGTATGGGTGAGACGGAGTGTCGGTGTGACGGAGAAGGTGGCGATTAGGTTCCAGCCGTCGTAGACGAAGCGGTCGTCAGTCGTTAGTTGCCAGTGGTCGGTGGACCAAGAATAGACCTTTTTGGAGATGCGGCGGGACATATAATCGTAGGAGAAGTCAAGCTTGACTTTATTGACAGGCGAGACGCCTGTGTTACTTTGTAAAGACACTAATCTATTCTCGCCATCCCAGGTGTAGTTGAAGCGGCCATCGGAGAGTAGGTTGCCGTCTGGGTCGTATTGGTAGACCTCTGGTGTCTTTGGGACAAAGGCATTGACGGTCTTCTTCGCGACGAGGTCGCTGGCAACGTGCTTCACGGCGAAGACGGTGAACGTCTCATCCACCGAATCCTGCGAGTTGTCCACGGTGTAAAGCCTGCTGTAATGCCTGCCTTCGCGTTTGGCATCCTTCGCGAACGCCTCCTGCTTGTCGCCTACGGACATCCGCTGGATGGTGAGCTCCGCGAGCGTGTCGGCCTCTCCCGACACATTGATCTTCCCCGG
>CAZDNQ010000634.1:0-3202 GCA_964506605.1 uncultured Victivallis sp.
ATGAGGTTGTTTGTCTGACCGACATAGCTTTTGCGGGTGACGGGGCAGTAAAGGATGTAGACGAAAACGGTCATATGGAAATTGGGGTGAATGACCGGATTTGAACCGGCGACTTCTTGGGCCACAACCAAGCGCTCTAACCAACTGAGCTACATCCACCATATTTGAAAAAACGTTGGGACAAGACATCAGCGTCAAAGACATGTCTTGGGCCATCCTCCTGCGGAGGACGCTCTAACCAACTGAGCTACATCCACCATGAAAATGGGACGCTAAGATAGTACGAAGTCCGCGAGTTTCAAATGGAAAACACAAATTACCGGAACATGATGAGGATCAGGCGATCTTGTCGTCGTCCTTTGCAGCCTTCTTGTCCTTTGCGGCCTTGGTGTCCTTGGTGTCCTTGGTGTCGGCGGTTTCCTTTGATACTTCCTTTTCGATTTCGTCCTTGATGCCGTCCTTCGCCTTCTTGAATTCGTTTATACCCTTGCCGAGGCCGCGTGCGAGTTCGGGGATTTTGCTTCCCCCGAAAATGAGGAGTACTATGAGAAAGATGATGATCAGTTCCTGATAGCCCAGCATATGCGCCTCCAGAATTTTTTTATATCACAAATAGTTGGTAACGGCTATATAATATCATCGTTTTTCCGTTTTTGAAATGATGAGGCGAAAATACCCAGCTCATATAGCAGATACATAGGTATAGCCACGATGATCTGGCTGACGGCGTCCGGGGTCGGTGTGATGATCGCTGAAACGACAAAAGACAGGACGAATGCATATTTCCGCATTTTCCTGAGGGCTTCGAGCTTGACCAGGCCGATCCTGACGAGAATAACTATCACAAGCGGAAGCTCAAAGATGAGGCCGGCGCCCAGCAGCCAGAAGAAAACAAAGTCGATGTATTCCCGTATCCTCCAGAAGTTCTGTGCTCCTTCGACACCGAAGGAGACAAGGATGGGCATTACGATATGCAGGGCGTAGTAGCCTGCGATCACGCCTATCATGAAAAGAATGTTGATCGATGAGAATATCCACCAGAAAGCATCCCTTTCCTTCTTCTTCAGGCCGGGCGCTATGAATGACCAGAGGAAGATTATCACCAGCGGCAGGCTGACAATTATTCCGGCCAGTATGCCGACTTTCATCTTGATTATGACTCCATCGAAAGGTCCTGCCTGATTAAGTATCACTCCGGATTTGAGCATCATGCTGCTGAGGGCCCCGGGCTGGTCAAGCATTACTTCGGACTTTATAAGAAGGCTGTTGAGCGGGGCGATGAGTATTTCCAGGATCTGGTTTACATAGAAAAGCCCCACCCCGGTTGCGACCATGAATATTCCCAGGATCTTTATAAGAGTCCAGCGGAGCTCCTCAAGATGCTCCCATATGGTCATTTTATTCTCTTCATGTTCTTTTTCAGGCATTTACAGTAGATTCCATGGGTTATAAGATGAATAAACAGGCAAAGGATGGCACCCCGTTTAAGCAAATAAGATAATGCCAAGGAGCACAAGTGCAACAGGGGGCTTTCCCTACCAGTATATTTAGGGTACCCTTTATTGTTTGTCCAGCTTGTTCCTGAGGCTGGACAGGTAGCCCGGAGGAGTCCTGTAATTCATCTCGTTCGCCTTCAGGAGCATTTTCCATGCCTCGTCATAGCGTTCCTGATGATACAGGCATACAGACCAGTTGAAGTACGTGGCGCCCTTGGGGGAAAGCTTGGAGGTGGTGATGAACAGTTCCTCGGACTTCTTGAGATATTTGTCCTTTTCAGCCTTGTCGTTCAGTCGGCATGCCTTGTCCATGTAGGCCTTTGCTAGTGAAGTCATCACCGAGGTGTCTGCGTTGTCCAGCGACTGCGCCTTCTCGATGAGCTTTATCGACCGGTCAATCTTCTCCATGCGCTGGGCGGGATCATCTATGCCCTCCGCCTCAATTCCGACGATTATCCCCATGCCCAGATAAGCCTTCGGATTGTCAGGGTCATACATCCAGGCACGGTTGAAGTTCATCATTGCGTTCCTTGGTTCCTTCTTGCTGTACAGGCAGTCCCATCCGTCCTCGACGCACTTCTGGCTGGCGCCGGTCCGCTTTTTCTCGTAGGGCTCCCTCTGTCCGCCGTACATCGGCAGCTCGTTCAAGGGATCTGCGTCTTCCGGGATCGTGAAAAGCTGGCATCCGTTAATAAGGATGAGGCACAGCGCCGAGAGGCAAAACGTTTTAATCATGGGACAGGTGTTCCTTTCAATCTTTCCAGCAGCATTGAGAATCTAGGTTCAAGACGTGAATTGTTGACGGCCATCGAGAGGGCTTTCTTGCTTCCTATTATCACAAGCAGTTTCTTCGCCCTAGTCATTCCGGTGTAGAGCAGGTTTTTCTGGAGCATCATGAAATGCTGCGGGAGCAGGGGGATGATCACCGCCGGGAATTCGCTGCCCTGCGACTTGTGGACCGTTATCGCGTATGCCAGGTTCAGCTGGTCGGCCTCGATGAAATCGTAGTCCACCATGTTCCCCTCGAAGGCCACGCGGAACTTCTTGTCCTGGTGCATGATCGATGCGATCCTGCCCATGTCGCCGTTGAACACTCCCTTGTCATAGTTGTTGGAGGTCTGCATGACCCTGTCTCCGGACCTGTAGATCATGTCCCCGAAGGTGAAATGGAAACGGTGCTTGTCATCGGGATTCAGTTCCGACTGCAGGAGCTTGTTGAGGGCGACAGTTCCGCATGAGCCGCGGTTCATGGGGCTCAGCACCTGGATGTCCTGCATGGGGTTGAATCCGAAGCGCACGGGTATCCTGTCGCGCACCATGTCCGAAATCGTCTTCAGCACCTGGTCCGGCTCGTCCTGCTCAATCCAATAGAAGTCAGTGAGCGCATTTTTCGGCACCGGGCTTATGTCCGGGAGGCGGCCGGCGTTCACGGCATGTGCATTTGTTATGATCCTGCTCCCCTCCTTCTGGCGGTAGATCTGCGTCAGATGCGTGACCTTCGCCCTGCCGGACATTATCATGTCTGCGAGGAATGTCCCCGGGCCGACCGACGGCAGCTGGTCGGAATCTCCGACCATCACCACGGTAGTCCCCTGCGCTATGGATCTGAAAAGGAAAAGGGCGAGGGGTATGTCGAGCATCGACACCTCGTCGACAATCAGCAGGTCGCAGGGCAGGGCGTTCTTGATCCCGTAATGGAAGCTCCG
>CAZDNQ010000635.1:0-3201 GCA_964506605.1 uncultured Victivallis sp.
CTTAAGCTTCGCGACAACCGCCTTGTCAGTCACCAGCACCGGATTCTGCCACTTTCCCGTAGCCTGGATTGTCAGCTCATGCGCCTGCTTCGCCGCAGGCGCCGCCTCTTCGGCAGACAGGTTTCCACCGATGGCAAGACAGATAGCCGCAGACATTATCGTGCTCATTGTATTTCTCATGTCAGTTCTCCTTTTGCTTTTCTTCTTTTATATTTGTCTTTTCTTTTTCGTCGTTTGCCTTATGCTTCCAAACCCGGATATAGTCGATTACGAAGTCCCACTTTTTCTCATCCGACACCATCTGTGTGAGGTCCCCTTTCTTGGCGGCAAATTCGATGCCGATGGAATCCGACACAACCAGATGCGCCCCGGGCTCAGTCCATACATAATGGGTCTGCTTGAGCGGTTTGCCGTCCACCAGCCAGATAGGGTTGTCCTTGACCCAGTCCAGTGCAAAAACATGGAAATCCTTCGAACAGTCGAAACCCAGATCTAGATTCCTCTCGTATCCCACATCCTTCAGGGTTGTGAAGATGTCGTGTGGATTGCCGTGGGCCTCTTTTCCGCCCCACGGATGGGTGTTGCAGACGATGATCCGCGTCTCCTGCCTGCCGTTCCAGTTGAAGAATTCGAAGATGTCAATCTCCGACATCACCTTGGACTGCGTGGTGATCTTGCCGTCGGGATGTTCGATGCCCTGCTCGAGCCAGTAGTTCGGCCAGACGCCGACACCTCCGGGAAGCTTGGCGCGCATCTCTATATACATGCCGGGCTCCATCGGGAACTTGGCCCGCAACATGCCGGACTCTATGCCCCCTTTGCGCAACCCGCCGTTGGGCGGAATACGCCCCTTGAGCGTCAGGCTTTTCTCGTCAAAAACGTGTAAGGATTTAGGGTCGCCCTCGGGATAATCACGATGATAGTCCCATGATGTGTCGAACCTGTCCAAGGTGCCATTGTTCCAGATGTAGCGGTAGCGGAACTCGCGATCAAGATCGGTCTTGTTCCGGATCGTCGCGTCCGGTCGCTTGTTTCCGAAGGTCCAGTTCTTCAGAAGGACAAATTCCTGTCCTTCCGGCTTGACAAGGACGGGAGCAGGACCGGAAGGAGATACCACTTTCTGTTTGTTTTCAGTAGGCGGAGGCACAACAGTCTGTTTGGTTTCGACGGGTGTAGGCATAATGGCTTGTTTGGTTTTGGGAGATTCATTTCCTACTGTAGTCAACTTCTCGCAGCCGACGGCAAGACATATTGCCGCAGTCATCATAACTCCAATTGCAGTTTTCATTTAGTCCTCTTAAAAGGTTATTCTTGCAAATACATCGTTTTCCACTATGTATCCAGTATTGGTAATTCCCCTGCTTTTTATGCTATCCGTCCCGCTTGCGGGCAGACTTTCCGCATGACCGTCAAGAAACACGACATTCGCCTTCCTGAAATGCCTCAGCCCAAGCCCAAATCCAAAGCTTGAGTCCCAGGTGATTTCCCAGTATTGCCCGCTGGTGCTGGTGCTCCAGTTGCATGCTGAATCCAATATATATTGACACGTATCCGGCTTCTGCAGCCGTGCAAGGTTGCGCATCACATACCAGTTGCCGTCTGTTACAGTGTCTATGAGAGCTGAGCCAGATTTTGATGTGCCGTAACCCGCATTCCAGGCATAGGGAGTTTTACCCTTGCCTGTAGGACAGCCTCCCATCTGGTATACGCTGGAATTCAGCAGATATCCGACGCTCACCAGCGGTCTTGGCCAGTCGTAATAACGCTTGACTCCGTCCGATTCGAATATAGGGGTTTGGCCTTCCAGGTGAACCAAATTGTCGAAATCGCTGCCATATGACAATCCCGCCGTACAAGCCTGCTTGAGATTGCCTATGCAGACGATTGACTTGGCGGTTTTCTTCGCTGTTTGCAGCGCCGGCAGGAGTATTGCGAGCAGGATTGAGATGATGGCGATCACCACGAGCAACTCGATGAGCGTAAAACTTTTTTCCCTTTTAGCAGCCGAAAAGAAAAATTCATTTGTTTTTCTCATTTTGCCCAACCTCCTTCCGATGCGAAAACGCAGTCAAAAGGTTATTATCCTGTAGCACTTATTGTTCTCGACTATATATCCGGTATTGGTGATTCCTTTGCTTCTGTAGTCCCATCTGGACAAACTGTCCGCATGACCGTCAAAGAACACACTGTTCGCCTTTTGAAAATGCCTGAGCCCCAGTCCAAATCCATAACTTGAGTCCCAGGTAATTTCCCAGTATTGCCCGCTGGTGCTGGTGCTCCAATTGCATGCCGAATCGTTTATATATGGACATTGAGCCGGATTCTGCATGATTGTAAGATTGCGCATCACATACCAGTTGCCGTTTGTCGAAGTGTTTATAAGGGATTTAGCATCGGTAGACTGTGACGTGCCGTAGCCTGCGTTCCAGGCATATGGCACTTTACCTGTAGGACAGCCTCCCATCTGCTGGTACAAGCTGGATGTTGTCATAAGCCCCGTCTTTGTCAGCGGTCTTGCCCAGTCGTAATAACGCTTGACTCCATCTGTTTCAAAAATAGGGGTTTCTCCCTCAAGGTTGATTATGAGGTCGTTATCGCTGCCATATGCCAATCCCATCGTATAATTCTGCTTTAAATTGCTCTGGCAGACGACTGACCTGGCAGTTTTCTTAGCGCTTTGCAGGGCAGGCAGAAGCATGGCTATAAGTATTGCGATGATCGCAATTACGACGAGTAGTTCAATGAGGGTAAACGGCTTTTTAAATTTTTCATTACCGTCCGGAAATGAAAAATTTTTCCTTTGAGAACCTTTTTTCATCGTCGTTCCTCCTCGAAATTCATTTGAACCCCGGGATCGGCTCCTCCATCTTGTCCTTCTTCTTCCATGCCCTGCAGTACTCAATACTGAATGTCGAAGGCAGATCCTTCGGATCCGGCATGCCGAACCAGGTCGGCATCGTTTCGCTGTCGAACTCGATGTGCAGGGGGTCGTGCCAGTCGGTGTTTTTCACCTGCCGCACGATCACGCCATCCACGTAATACTTGATTTCTTTCTCGTCCCACTCGAAGCCATAAACATGGAAGGCATCGGCAAAACGCCAGGGGGCGATCCAAACGCCGCCGATGTTCCAGTGGCGTTTTTCCTTGGGCGTCTCCGTGACGTGCAGGTTCATGTTATAGCGGCGCTCGAAGCCGGGCGCC
>CAZDNQ010000636.1:0-3197 GCA_964506605.1 uncultured Victivallis sp.
GTTCATCGGCGGCGACTGCGTCGACCTCCAGCTCGACGTGCCCGGACGCGGTCCGATCCGCATATTGACGGCGAGCGTCGGCGGGAAGAATACCGTGAGCTACTGGCAGAAGAAGTCTGACCAGAAAGAGAATCCCATGACATACATGGTCGGCAACAACGCCGCAAACGCAACCGAGTTCGATGTCGTGAAACGCCTGGATTCCGCGAAAGTCGCAGTCGATGCCGGCATCAACACGTATACTGTGCTGATAAGGATCCCGTTGAAGGATATCGGCCTTGACAAGGCTCTTGGCAGCAAGATCAAGGGGGTTGTCGGCGTGATCTATTCCGATCCGTCAGGCAGCAACCGCGCATCGCGCCTCTACTGGCACAACAAGAAGACAGGGCTGGTGTCCGATGTTCCCAGCGAGGCGAGGATAGATGATAAAGGTTTCGGTATTATCGAGATGGACAAATAATTTTTTCGTCCGCGAAAAAATTATAACATAAGGAGCTTGTATGCTCAGGTTAATCCTGATTCTTTTTTCAGTCCTTTTCAGTCATTTAAGTCTCTGCTCCGCCGCCGATTCCAAGGTGTTCACACCCGGGACCTTGACGGACGACTGCTATGTGAAGGTTTCGTCTCCGGCGCAGCCAGACGCATTCTACGCCTTCGTCGAGGAGCCGGATTCGCTCAAGGTGGTGCTCCGACTTGGCGCGACGTCCGGAGGAACAAAGCCGAATGTCCAGCTTGTCTTCAGCAATGGAAAGCTGCTGAAGCTTTCATCTGCCAACGCTCAGTATTTTGAAAAAGACAAGTTCCACCACTATGTCTTCACGATACCGGGGAAGAGCGATTACATGGACAAGCTGAACATGGCGTTCTCCGCGGAATGGCCTGGCGGCCCTTACGGCAAGGCCCTGAGACGCGAGCATTACATGGTCGATGATCCATCCGCCACGCACGATCCGGTTCCTGAAAGCAAAACGAGCTGGCAGCTTGTCGATTTCAAGGAATACCGCCAGAAGATCGAGGATGCCCGGAACGTCATACGCTTCGTGTATGATCAGCCTTTTGACGGTAAATCCACTGTCGTCATAAACGATGCCAATGGCGACAGGATACGCAACCTTGTCAGCGGCGAAAAGACGAAGGCCGGCAAGGTGACCGTAGAATGGGACGGGCTCGACGACAATGACAACCTCGTAAAGCCAGGCAGCTATTCATGGAAAGTCATAAGCCACCAGGGAATTGTTCCGAAATATCTGATGAGATACGCGGACGGCAAGAATGACAAGTGGAGGAGTTTTGGAAGCAACCATGGACATTTCGTGCAGGCTGCGGTCGACAAGGATTTCATCTATCTCGCAGCTCCGATAACCGAGGGCGGCTGGGCGATGATCGCAGTTGATGCCGACGGGAAATGGATAAGGGGGTTCGACCAGCTGCACGGATCCGGATACAATGCTGTGGCGATCGCCGTCGACGGGAAATATTTCTATGCGGCGCACGAGGGCACGCTCCCGGATCAGGATACAAAGCTGAAAAAGGGATCAAAGGAGAATCCGGTCTTCGAATATGGCATCAGTCTAACGAAATATGAACTTGATGGACAGAAACCGATCTCGTATGGCAAGGAGTCGTTCAAATGGATTGAAAGCTTCGAGCGCCAGAAGAAGGAACCGAAGAATGGTTTGCAGGGGATGGTCATCCTCGACGGCATTCTCTATATCAGCAGTCATTACAGCAAGGGGATCCTGGTAGTCGATCCGGAGAAGGCGGAGAAGAAAGGCCTGATCCCGCTTGAGAATCCTGGGCCGATGGCTGTTTCCGGGAAGATGATACTGGTGCAGTCAGGCGATAATATTTGCAGCGTAGATCCAAAGACGCAGAAAAGCGCTGTCTATATCAAGGATTTCAAGTCTGGCGGGCTGTTCTTCGATGAAGCTGAAGGTCTTCTTTATGCATCCAATTCCGTGACGGACACTGTCGATGTGTTCAAGGGAGCTGACAAGGTTCGCAGCATTGGCGTCCCCGGAGGGGCGTACCAGGGCAAATACATCCCTGAGCGGATGGTGAGTCCGCGCGGACTTGCCGTGTTCAAAGGGAGGCTGTGGGTCACGGAGAACCGTCAGAACCCGAAGCGAGTGCTTGCCTGGGACCTGAAGACCGACAAGGTGGCGATCCAGCTCTACGGCAGTCCGCCGTATGGTGGTTCCGGAGCCGGATTCGACCATGCGGATACAAGGCTTTTCGTCGGTTTGCGTGGTCTCTGGAACATTGATATCAGCGCGAAAACTGCGGAGTTCGCAAGTGTCTTCCAGAAGGAGGCCAAGCATTTCGGCGGATACTACGAATGGGCGTACAGATATTCCTTCCATCATGAGGCCGGGCGTACTTTTCTTGTCGGTGCGGGTTTCATAAACACGGTGTCGGAACTCATGCCCGACGGAAGCCTGAAGGATCTTGTTGCAATGTCTACTGTCGGTTCGTTCCGTTATGGCTGCAACTGGAATCCGCCTGAGAGTTTTGAAAAGGCGCTGGAGAAACATCTGAAGATCGTGGATCCCGACGGCAAGAACGCCCAGAATTTCACGACTGGGCTGGGCGTCTTCTGGCGCGACAGGAACGGAGACGGACTCTGCCAGGAAGATGAGTTTGAGTTCACTGGAAAGGAAGCTGCGATAGCCGGAACTCACTGGGGGCATATGATCGACGGCATAACCTATCGCATCCCCGCGCTAGTCAATGGCAAGGACGGATTCATCGTCATGAAGCCGGACGGTTTCGACAAGAATGGTGTTCCTAACTATCCGACATTTGCCCAGGCTGTCGGGAAGGCTGTGACGGTGTCCAAGAATGCTGCGCTTGGACAGTTCAGGGACATCCGTGCGGAGAGTTTGACTGACAGGTCCGGCAATCTTATTCTCAACAGTTCGCCAAACATGGTGGCATTCTCACCTGAAGGGAAGAAGCTCTGGTTTTTCAAGAACGAATGGGTCGGAGTGCACGGCTCCCACAACGCTCCGCTTCCGGTCACGGGCCAGATGCAGGGCAACCTCTTTTTCCTCGGTGACGCGGCTCTCGACGAGAAGACCGACGTCTTCATGCTCAACGGCAACCACGGCCGTTACTTCATCCTCTCAAACGACGGATTCTATCTCGACGAGATGTTCAGGGATGTGCGCATGGGCGGCGCGAACGATGACATGCTG
>CAZDNQ010000637.1:0-3188 GCA_964506605.1 uncultured Victivallis sp.
AAGATCATCGGCAAGTTGGCTGAAGCCAATGGCCTCAAGGGCGTAATCGACCTGGCCGACTTCAATGATGAGGACAAGCTGGGACGGGGAAAAGAGATGGTGGATCGCTTGACTAATCTGATCACCATCTTCGAGAATCCAGCACTGGACTTCAGCCGGAACCGTGCAGAAGGGGACGATCTGCTAGGGGATGCCTACGAATATCTCATGCGTCACTTTGCCACAGAATCCGGCAAGAGCAAGGGACAGTTTTACACCCCTGCGGAGGTCTCAAGGGTAATGGCAAAGGTGGTGGGCATAAACCAAGAAACACGCCAGGACCAGACGCTTTATGACCCCACATGCGGTTCTGGCTCACTCCTCTTGAAGGCCTCGGATGAAGCGCCTCGCGGGCTTACCATTTACGGCCAGGAAAAGGATAACGCTACTGCAGGCCTGGCCAAGATGAACATGATCCTGCATGACAAGCCCACCGCAGAGATCTGGAAGGACAATACTCTCACGGCTCCGCACTTCAAGCAGGATGGCGGCGGCCTCTTGACGGTAGACTTTGCAGTAGCCAATCCGCCCTTTTCCGATAAGGCATGGTGCAATGGACTTGATCCGCTCAATGATGAATTCAGACGCTTCGAAGATGGAATTCCTCCAGCTAAGAACGGCGATTACGCCTATCTTCTTCATCTCCTGAAATCCATTAAGAGCACGGGCAAAGGTGCCATCATTCTGCCGCATGGTGTGCTGTTTCGGGGAAATTCCGAGGCTGAGATTAGAAAGAGGCTCATCAAGCGAGGTGTGATCAAAGGCATCATCGGCCTGCCTGCAAACCTTTTCTATGGGACAGGCATTCCAGCCTGCATAATTGTGCTGGACAAGGAGCTTGCGACATCAAGGCAGGGCATCTTCATGATAGATGCATCCAAGGGCTTCATGAAGGATGGTAACAAGAACCGTTTGCGCCATCAGGACATTAGAAAGATCGTGGATGTATTCAACAGGCAGATTGAGATACCCAAGTATTCTCGCATGGCCACGCTCGACGAGATCGAATCCAATGATTTTAATCTCAATATCCCGCGCTACATCGATGCCGGAGAAGAGGAGGATCTGCAAGACATCGAGGCTCATCTGTTGGGCGGCATTCCTGAGAGGGACATCGAGAGTCTAACGGCCTACTGGCGGATCTGCCGGACTCTGAAGACTGAACTTTTCGCCCCTGCGAGTCGGCCCGGATATCAACAGCTAAAGATTGACTCAAATGAGATCAAGAAAACGGTATTTCAGCATCGCGAATTCGTCGCCTTTACTGAGCAGGTAAAAGGTCGCTTTGTTGGCTGGCAGGCAGCCAACACACCAGTCCTTAAAGGCCTAAAGGTGGGCGACAAGCCCAAAGCGTTGATAGAGGCAGTCTCTGAAGATCTGCTTATCCGTTTTTCTGAGGTGCCTCTGATTGACAAGTACGATGTCTACCAGCATCTGATGAGCTACTGGTCCGAGGTCATGCAGGACGACGTTTACATGATAGTCTCGGACGGTTGGAGGGCCACGGATATTGGCAAGCCGAATATAGACCTGATCCCGGCGCAGCTTATCATTAACCGTTACTTCAAATCTGAAGCCGAGGCCATCGAGAGACTGGAGGCCGACCGGGAGGCTGTCGCTCGTGAGATGGAGGAAATGGTGGAGGAGCAGGGCGGCGAGGATGGTCATCTGGAAGAAGCCAAAACCTGCAAAGGCAAGATCACAAAGGCAAGCGTCAAAGCACGGCTGGCAGTCGTCAAGCACGATTGGGATGCAAAAGAAGAGCGAATCATATTGAACGACTACTTCAAGCTTATCGAGAAGGAATCCGCTGTCAGCAAGGCGATAAAAGATGCTCAGAGAATGCTGGATAAGAAAGTAACTGCCCAGTACACCACGCTGAGTGAAGATGAAATCAAAACGCTGATAGTAGCCGATAAGTGGATGGCAACACTTGATACCAATATCCATACTGAACTGGATCGCATCTCTCAAACACTCACTGGCCGCATCAAGCAACTAGCCGAACGTTATGCTCAACCATTACCCGCACTTACGTACGAGGTTGAACTTATGAGTCTGAAGGTGGACGAACACCTGAAGAAGATGGGATTCGCATGGAACTGAAGGCTGGGTACAAGCTCACCGATGCAGGTGTTATTCCGTTTGATTGGGATCTCGTTAATCTTGGGGATAAATCTTCAAAGGTCGGAAGCGGGATAACGCCTACCGGTGGAGAGCGTGTATACAAGGCGGAAGGGCGTCCTTTCCTCCGAAGTCAAAATATTGGATGGGGGTGTCTCCTTATGGATGATATCGCCTTCATCGACAATGAAACGCATGAGTCATTTAACTCAACTGAGATTGAACAAGGTGACGTATTTCTTAACATTACAGGAGCGTCCATAGGTCGAAGCGCAGTGGCAGACGAACGAGTTGTTGGTGGGAATGTTAATCAGCATGTATGCATAATTCGACCCAATCATGAAAAGTTGAACTATAGATTTCTAAACTATTTCTTATTGTCACGTAATGGACAAAGGCAAATCGATAGCTTTCAAGCGGGAGGCAATCGCCAAGGACTAAACTTTGGACAAATTCGTTCATTCCTGCTTCCATTACCGCCTGTACCGGAACAACGAGCCATCGCCGCCGCCCTCGGCGACGTGGATGCCCTTATTGCCGCGCTGGATCGTCTTATCGCCAAGAAGCGCGACATCAAACAAGCAGTCATGCAGGAATTGCTCACGGGGAGGAGGAGGCTGCCGGGATACGATGGTGAATGGAGAACTTGTCGACTTGGCGAAGTAATTAGAGATTGTTCAAGCGGTGCAACTCCTTATAGAGGCCGCTCGGACTATTATGCAGGTAAAGTCAAGTGGATAACAAGCGGCGAACTCAATTATAATTTGATCATGGATACAATTGAGCACATTTCAAGTGAAGCTGTTCGGGATACAAACTTAAAAGTGCATCCAGTTGGAACGTTTCTTATGGCAATAACTGGATTAGAGGCTGCTGGGACGAGAGGAGCATGCGGAATCGTAGGAAGTCCGGCTACTACAAATCAGTCATGCATGGCAATCTACCCGAAATCTGATTTGAAAACAAACTTCCTTTATCATTACTATTACAGCCGGGCTTAAATAAGCCTAATTTTAGATGGCAAG
>CAZDNQ010000638.1:0-3173 GCA_964506605.1 uncultured Victivallis sp.
TACTCCGTCGCCGACGATGCCACGTGTGCCGCGTCCTCGACAACGGATCCGACCACGTTGGTTCTTACGAACTGCCGTTGGAAGCCGAAGAGCTGGCCTTCGGGCAAGTACCGTGTCGCGGCTGGTGTCGAGGTGGAAAACCAGCTCGATGCACTGAACGAGCCCGAGAAGGCGGATGTCGTCTTCTTGGATCAGACGCGAGTCGTGCTTGCCAAAGCCGCAGGGGCCGATTTCGTCGGTTTTGAAGATCTCATCGGCAAGATAAAGGGCGGATGGCTCGATTTCGATGTCCTCATATCCACGCCTGCCGCGATGAACCAGGTCAGGACTCTGGGTAAGGTTCTCGGTCCCAAGGGACTCATGCCCAATCCGAAGACCGGCACCGTGACCGAACAGGTCGATGTCGCCGTCAAGGAATCAAAGGCAGGAAGAGTCGAGTTCAGGATAGACAAGGGAGCATGCGTGCATGTTCCGGCAGGGAAGATGTCCTTCAAGAAAGAGGACATCGAGGAGAACTGCAGGGCCATCATCCAGGCAATCGTCCGTGCAAAGCCTGCCGCAGCAAAAGGCGTCTATATCGAGAGCTGCACGCTTTCCTCGACCATGGGCCCTGGAATCAGGGTTGATGTCAACGAATTTTCTAAGGCGGTGGTATCATGAGATTAGAAAAAGTCCAATTGCTGAATGAAATCGGGAATACGCTCGAGAAATCGGACTACGTGTTCCTCATCACATACAAGGGCCTCAAGGTTTCTGATTTCTCAGAGCTGCGCGGCTCCCTTGGCAAGTTCAATGCAGAATGCCATGTCCTTAAAAACCGCATGATCAGGAAGGCTGCAGAGAAGAAGGGCATAAAGGGCCTTTCAGAACTGAAGCTGACCGGAGACACTGCGGTCGTATCGGGAAAAGGCGATGCAGGCCCGGTGGCGAAGGCTCTCATGGCCTATTCAAAGGCGCATGAGCAGGTTTCAGCCAAGGCCGGATATCTTGAAGGTGCAATCGTCGGCAAGGCCGACATATCGGCCATCGCAAGCCTGCCATCGCGCGAAGTCCTCAGGGCCCAGCTGCTCGGCGTGCTGCTTGCTCCTTCAAGGAACCTTGTCACACTTCTCAATGTCAAGGCATCTGAAATCGTGAATGTTTTGAACGCATATAAGAATAAAAAAGAAAAAAGCAATTAAAATCAAATATGGAGGTCCTAAAATGTCAGAGGAAGTAAAAGTTGAAGTTTCAAAGGAAATGGATCAGTTCATCTCCTACGTCGAAAATCTTTCGGTTCTCGAACTCTCAAAGCTTGTGAAGGCTCTTGAAAACCGTCTCGGCGTCACCGCCGCAGCTCCGGTTGCAGCTGCAGCAGCGGCCCCGGCCGCCGGCGCAGCAGCCCCTGCTGCTGAAGAGAAGACCGAGTTCACAGTCGTCCTCGCCAACTTCGGCGCAGACAAGATCAAGGTGATCAAGGAAGTCAGGACCATAACCGGTCTCGGACTCAAGGAAGCCAAGGATCTCGTCGAAGGCGCACCGAAGCCTGTCAAGGAAGGCGTGACAAAGGATGAAGCAGCCAAGATGAAAGCGCAGCTCGAAGCGGCAGGCGCAAAAGTTGAACTTAAGTAAATTATTGTCAAACTGATGGAAGTGGCGGGGAGAAATCCCTGCCACTCCTTTATTTTTGGTTTTCTGGGGCCGGAGATTGCATCTCCGCTTTTTCATTAACGGTATACAACAATCTGTGCAGGTGTGGACTATGGCTGAACGCTCAAATTTTGGTAAACTGCAGGACGTGCTTAATATTCCGGATCTCATAGGGGTCCAGCTGGAATCTTATGCCTTCTTTCTGCAGAAGGATCTTACTCCGGAAAAAAGGAAGAATCAGGGTCTGCAGGAAGTCTTCAAGGAAGTTTTCCCTATAGAAAGCTTCGACAAGCAGCTTACGCTTGATTTCATGAACTATACGATAGGCGATCCCAAACGCAGCGTCCTCGACTGCATCAAGGACGGCGAGACATATTGTTCGCCTCTCCACGCCTCCTTCAAAATCGACGACAAGGGCAAGAAGATAGAGGAAACTGTCTATTTCGGCGATCTCCCGATGATGACAGACCGCGGCACATTCGTGATAAACGGCGCCGAGCGCGTGATCATAAGCCAGCTCCACAGGTCGCCCGGCATCTGTTTCGAGAAGACCCGCCATTCCAACGGACGCACCCTATATTCATACAGGATAATCCCGGACCGCGGTTCATGGATGGAAGTCCAGTACGATATCAATGATCTCATCTACATCTATCTCGACAGAAGGCGCAGAAGGAGGAAGTTCCTCATAACCACGTTCCTCCGTGCCATCGGATACGAGACCAATGCGGACATACTTTCAGCAATCTACAAGGTTGACAGCCACTCTGTTCCATCCCTCCTGAAAAAGAACAGCAAGGAGCTTTCGAACTTCTATACCGTCAACGATGTGACCGACGCTTCGGGCGCGGTGATCGTTGCCGAGCTCGAACCTCTTACAGAGACCATTCTCAAGACCATATCCGACGCCGATGTCAAAAAAGTCAATCTCGTCGAGATCCCCGACGGCGTCAACCATATGATCCTCTGCCTCAAGCGTGATCCCTCCAGGACGACGGAAGAGGCCCTGAAGGAAGTCTACAAGAGGATGAGGCCTGGAGATCCGCCAAGCATCAGCAACGCAAAGCAGCTCCTCAAGCGTCTTTTCTTCGACGTTCGCCGCTACGACCT
This sequence comes from uncultured Victivallis sp., assembly GCA_964506605.1. Classification (GTDB taxonomy): domain Bacteria; phylum Verrucomicrobiota; class Lentisphaeria; order Victivallales; family GWF2-50-93; genus GWF2-50-93. The sequence goes on from CAZDNQ010000638.1 coordinate 2,740, forward strand.
GGGCGAAGTCGGAAGATTCAAGATCAACCAGAAGCTCGGTCTCAATACGCCTATCACCGTCAGGATCCTCGACAAGAACGATCTGATGGAGGCCACAAAGAACCTTATCAAGCTCCGCAACATCGGCGGACAGGCCGATGATATCGATCATCTGGGCAGCAGACGTGTCAGGACGGTTGGAGAACTCCTCCAGAACCAGTGCCGTGTCGGCCTGGTCAGGACTGAGCGCCTTATCCGTGAACGCATGACTCTCCTTGGGACCGACGGAATCAGCGTCACCCCCGGACAGCTTGTAAATCCCAAGGCCTTCGCAGGCGTCGTCAGGGATTTCTTTGCCAGGAACCAGCTCTCGCAGTTCATGGACCAGACGAACCCGCTTTCCGAGCTTACGAACAAACGCCGTCTCAGCGCCCTCGGGCCAGGCGGACTAAGCC
>CAZDNQ010000639.1:0-3168 GCA_964506605.1 uncultured Victivallis sp.
TAGTAGAACATGTTCAGCGAGTCGTACCTGAATGACTTGTAGTCCTTGGGATCGACGCCGTTGCCCATCGTCCTGGCCTGGTCATAGTCGCGCCATTTCATCCAGAAGTATCCGGCGCTCATCTCGCCCTGGTAGTAGATGTTGCTGAAAAGCTCCTGCCTGGGTATGTCGAGCCTTCCCTCGGGCAGGCGCTGCACCTCGGTGAAGAAGCTGTTGATGCGCTGGCGGTAGTTGACCGACGCGGTGAACCTGTTGAACTGGTAGTCAAGAGTCGCAAATGTCGGCGGCTGCGGATCGTCGTTGTACCTGTCGCGGAAGAAGTCATACAGGAAATTGATGTCGCTCAGCGCCTCGATCTGGCCGCGGAAGTCCATCCTGGGCGTTATGTGCGAAATGTTGTTGAGCTTCAAATCATAGCGCCCATGGTCGATGTCGAAGCGCTGGTCGCTGGGCGCATCCTTGTATGGATCACGGTCGTAGAGCCCGTACGCGAACCCGTATGTCTTGGTTTTCTCTGATGCGATATCCATCTCGAGGCCGCCGCCGGGACCGCGCTTGGAATAGTAGTCAAGCAGCACGCTCGTCTCGATCTTCGGGTCGTTCCAGACGGTAAAGGTCTTCTTCGTCTGGACGAAATAACCCCAGTCGGTATCGTGCCCGCCCCTTACCTTCCATCCCCAGCCCGTCGAGTCGGCCGGCTTGTGGACGATCGGCAGGGGAAGTATGGGAACTCCTCCTATCCTGACCCAGCACCAGTACGCCCATATGTCGTACCGGCCTATGTCCTTGCTGTCCTTGCTCGTTATGTCCGCATAGGATTCGGACGGGATGAGCCTGACCTTCTCGGCAGTCAGCGAATAGTGCTCGTGATCCTCGGCCAGATATTCGCAGGTGGACATTTCCGCGTTGAGGATCGTGACCGACCCGTCGGCTTCGCGTTCCGCGCTCTCCCCCTTGAAATAGTATTCACCTATGGTGCCTTCATATTTCCCGAGGTTCAATACCCCGGTGGTGAGGTTTCCTTCAGCCTTCTCGCAGGTCCAGTCCAGCTTCTCGGTTATCGTCCTGACAAGTATGTCCTGTCTTCCGGAAGGCTTGTTCACATATCCTTCAATAGTTACTTTGACCTTGGGATCTTCCTGCAGTTTCTTCAGCTGCTCCGCGTCGACCTTCTCGTTCCTGGTCACCCTCCTGTGGAGTTTCACATTGCCTACAGCCTCAAGATCCTTGTTTGTGACGTTCACGATGACCCTGTCGCAGGTCATGTAGATTTCCTTGTAGCGGAGCCGGACATTTCCATGCCCAATGATATTGTTCCCCTGGAATTCAAGCTTGTCGGCGTTTGCGCTGACATCATTCCTGCTCATGGCGGACATGAGATCGGCGCCCCTGGCGGCAGGCGCTGTGACAGCCATCAGTGCAAGAGTGAAGAGCACTGCAAAGCATAGCAGAGTTATTTTTACTTTTCTTCCCAAAACAGAAAGGACCCCGGATTTAAATGAAGGGCTTAATATAATAGCAGTTTCACTCAAGTCCAGTACTGGAAAGGAGATAGGCCTTGTCATTTTTCCTGGCCTTGAAATCAACCGGGAAAGTTGCAGTAGAGCCTTTGCCTGCGGAAACGGTGTTTCTGCCATCGGTCCTGATGGATCTTACCACCAGCCTCCTGGCGCCGGTGGTCCTGCCGGTGATCAGTATTTCGTCGCCGACAGCCAGCCCGCCGGCTGTAAGATTGATCTCGGCCACCCCGGACTTGTGGAAGTAGTTGAGGATTTCACCGATATGTATTTTCTTCTCATTTGCCCGGCTGCCTGAGATGCCGCTCCATTCGCCGGCCTTGTCCCCGAGATAATATCCGCCATGCCAGAAGCCGCGGTTGAAGACCGCCTCAAGCCCGTCCTCGAGCTTCCTTGCGGCATCCGCAGTGAATTTTCCAGCCGTCCACATGTCTATCGCCCGCCTGTACGCCTCCGTCACGTTTGCCACATAGTCCGGCCCCCTTGCTCTTCCTTCTATCTTCAGGATGGAAACTCCGGCATCGAGCATCCTGTCGATGATCCGTATCGTGCAGAGATCCTTCGGAGACATTACATACCGGTTCCCGACCTCCAGTTCGAAGCCGGTCTCGCAGTCGGTGACAATGTAGCTGCGCCTGCATGGCTGGTAGCAGTCGCCGCGGTTCGCAGAACTGTTGTACGCCGCCAGGCTCATGTAGCATTTGCCGGATATTGAGACGCAGAGCGCTCCATGCGCGAAAAGCTCGATCCTGAGTAGTTCACCGGACGGACCGCGTATCTGCTCCTCCTGTATGGATTTGCATATCAGCGCGATCTGCCCCAGGTCCAGCTCCCTCGCCAGGACGATTACGTCTGCGAACTTCGCAAAGAACCTTGCGGCCTCCATGTTCGATACGTTCGCCTGGACGGATACATGCACCGGCATCCCGATCGAGGACGCATATTGGATCGCCGAAATGTCGCCTGCGATTACCGCGGAAATCCCTGCGGACTTCGCAGCGTCGCAGAGTTCCTTCATTTCGGAGATGTCGGAGTCGTACATGACCGTGTTGAGCGCGAGATATGCCCTGGCATGGCCTTTTCTGCAGAGCTTGGAGATCTTCTCCATGTCCTTGACGGTGAAATCAGTCGAAGCCCTTGAGCGCATGTTGAGCCTGCCGATCCCGAAATAAATGGAGTCGGCTCCTGCGCGCAGCGCCGCAGAAAGGGATTCCCACGATCCGGCAGGCGCAGTCAGTTCAACTTTTATCTTCTTTTCCTCCAATTTCCCATCCTGCTTTATTTTTTCCGCAACCTGCGGAAAAAATACTTGGTAAACAAGGGTTTGAAAAGCCTCCGAAGTGACGTAAATTAAAAATTTGTGCAAATTTAACGAATCTTATGGAGATTGATGGACGAGAAGCTCAGCCAGCAGCAGCAGCAGCAGGGGAACAGGAAACTCTCCCCGGGGGATCTTGCGCCTTTTGTAAAGGCGTTGTGCCTGGCTTATTCCCAGCTGGCATACTATCCTGAGACCCATCCTGTGGCCGTCAAACAGATCATGGGAGCCTGGCAGGAGCTGGAGAAAGTTACGTCCTTGTCAGGAGATCTCACTATTTCGATAGCCGACGGGAAGATACTTTTCGCCGGGGCGCAGATCGAGGAGAAGAAC
>CAZDNQ010000640.1:0-3167 GCA_964506605.1 uncultured Victivallis sp.
ACATGATGGTTGGCGTAGGCTGCGAATGGAAGCTGAATCCCGAGACTGGACGCTCGACCTGCGTTGGAGTTTTTGAAAGAAGCACCCATGGATTTGCGGCGTTCTGTCCGGCATCTAACGGCAAGCTCTATGTGACAGTCGTGACAAACTTCGGAATCGACCACGGTCCTGCAGGGCTGCGCGTGTTTGAACGCCTTGGAGAGGGCGAGTATGCTCTGCGTTCCGAATGGAGGATAGACCATGCGAAGCAGACGACGACGATATGGTCGGACGTCAACGGCGACGGCAAGCAGGATGCCGACGAGGTGAAGGTTCTTCCCTACACTCTCATGCTGGCGGGAGCGAACCACTGGTCGATGAACATGAATCCTGCGGACTTCACGATTTACTGCGGAATCCTCAACGAAGGAAGCGCCAAGCACAATGCCGGAACAGCACAGAAGATCAATTTCCAGGCAGTGAAGCTCTCGCAGAACGTCTTCTCGAAGGTATACAGGATCAGCCTTTCCGGATTCACGGCATGCGCCGCACCGAAATGGGATCTGGACAAGATGCAGGAGCTTCCTTATGTGTATAATGAAGGGCTGCAGAACACCGGTTTCGGAATGCTTCCCTCGAAGGACAACAAATACCTGCTCACATGCGGGACTGACTTCAAGTGCTTCGATCTGGAAAAGGGCAAGGAGATATGGTCGTATCCCAACACATTTGCAAACGTCCATGGTTCGCATGCGGCGCCTCCGCCGATCCCCGGGCTAATGAGGGGCGCTTTTGGAATCATAGGGACGTTCAAGACTCCTGAGACCGGAACCGTCTGGGCGATCAACAGCAACTGCGGCGAGTGGTATCTGCTGAACGAGGAGGGTTATTTCCTCTCGCATCTGTTCCAGGGTGATCCGCTCAAGGTCCATTTCCCGGAAAAGGCGGTTCCTGGCTCAGACATGTCGGAATGTCCATGCGGAGCGGGAGGCGAAGATTTCGGCGGTTCTCTCACGCAGGGGGCTGACGGCAAGGTATATGGCGAGGCAGGAGCCCATGCGTATTGGAATCTCCTGATTTCAGGTTTCGACAAGGTTTCAAAGATTGGCACTGGCAAGATTGAGATCAAGCCTGAAGATATTCCGCTTGCCAAGGCGCAGCAGGAGGCGCAGATGCAGGTGGCAATCGGAACCAGGCAGATCGAGGTCAAGAAACTTACGCCGGCATTCAGCGGCAATCTCGGCAAGGATTTCCAAGGCGTACAGCAGGTTAACTTCCAGAAGAATGAAGATTCGGCCGTGCGCACGGTTGCAGCGTGGGACGAGAAGAATCTCTACCTTGGCTGGGAGGTGAAGGACAATACTCCATGGGTGAACGGAGCGACTGAAGCGGCGCAGATGTATGTCTGCGGCGATACGGTCGACTTCCAGTTCGGTTCTGATCCCAAGGCCAGCTCAAAACGAAGCGAGGCTGCCGCAGGTGATTTCCGCATATCCATCGGGAACTACCAGGGCAAACCGACCGCGGTCCTCTACAGGCAGTTCTCTTCTGTGAAGAAACCTAAGTCATTCAGCTCCGGCCTGGTTGCGAAATATGAGGTGGAATTTGTCGACGTGCTCGCGGACGCCCAGATCCAGGCGAATGTCAAACCCGACAAGAAAGGATACATAGTTGAAGCTTCCATCCCATGGGCAAGCCTGGGATTCACACCTGAACCCGGCGTGAAGTACCATGGAGATCTCGGGGTGACGCATGGAAATGTGGATTCGCGCACAAGCCTGCGCACCTACTGGAGCAACCAGGAGACCGGGCTTGTCAACGACGTGGTCTACGAACTCAGGATGGTTCCGAAGAACTGGGGGGATATCGTCTTCCAGAAGTGAAGATTGGCATATTACAGTAAAAAACAAATAATTCATGGGCTATGTCGGAGCTTTTTTGGAACGCCACCACCCCTGGTGGCATATATTTGCTTGATGCCGGCAGGGGTGCCGGCGTTCCTTGAAACAATAAAACGTTTCTATAATGATGAATTTAAAAACTAAAATATTATAGGGGTCGGCATGAACATGAAACTATCACTGTTGCTTATAGCATCAATCCTTCTCATTTCTCCAATAAAGGCAGAGGATGTTCTCAAAAGCACCGGACCATCGAAGGAAGTTGCCATCTCGGTTCCTTACGCTGCTCCCGCAGACGGATTCCTGAGCCTGGCGCTTTTCAACGATAAAGGACAGCTTGTCCGGAGCCTGCTTTACGCGAAGGCGGTAAAGGCTGGAAATGGGACCGTCATCTGGGATGGCACAAGCGATCTCGGCGTCCCCCAGCCTGCCGGAAATTATTCGACCAAGTCGATCTTCTTCAAGGACAAGGCGAAACTCGAGTATGTGATGACGCCAGGCAAGAGCGGAAATCCGCCGTACCGCACTCCCGACGGCAAAGGCGACTGGGGTGGAAACCTTGGCGGCCCTGCTGCGATCTGCGCAAACTCCGACAGTATCATGATGGTCTGGGGCTGTGTCGAGGACAACCAGATCACCGGCATCCAGCAGATGGATTCAGAAGGCAATATCAAGATGCGGTACTACTCATTCTATCCCTGGGACACACGCCTTGCCGGAGCCATGGACGACAAGAACTTCTATCTTGGCATCATGAACGCCGGGAAGAAGCAGGTTGAGATCGCAGTCTACGAGCTTGGCACGCCTCGCGGCAAGATACTTGTTGAACTCCCGACGAAGCCGCATGTGGAAGGAGGCGACACCCGCTGGCGCGGACGTTTCACAGCTTCTATTGATGGAATGGCATTGAACGCGGACACCGTCTTCGCCACAATCGCTGACGACGATGTCCTATTCATAATCGACAGGGCAAGCGGGAAAATCAGCAAACAGGTGACGATCTCATCTCCGCGAGATGTGAAAGTCTCGAACGGAGGTCTTATTCTCCAGAGCGGAAACAAGATTCTCCGTCTCAAGCTGACCGGAGAAGTCGAGAAGACACTTGTCGATGAAGGAGTGCTCACGGATCCGCAGGCGCTTGCAGTTGACTCCAAAGGAAATTTCTACTCGAGCGGAGCAAAAGGGCAGGTTGCCTGCTTCAGCGCTGACGGAAAACTGATCTCTATGATTGGCAAGGCTGGCGGTTCGCCAAAGACCGGCAAATATGATTCCAGCGGCTTCGGGAGC
>CAZDNQ010000641.1:0-3166 GCA_964506605.1 uncultured Victivallis sp.
GTTCCACGGTCTGCCTGGGCACGCTTATGTCCCAGTTGCCGTCCTCATGAGTGACCAGTACAATCGCCTCGCCCTGGTATTTCATGTAGACTGCGCGGAAGAAATCCAATGTGCTCTCAATGAGAGGCCATGGCAGCTTCGATGCAGTCCACTGCACGGATTCCCTGACCTCGGGATAGTCCGGCAGTTCCGGCACCTTCACCGTACACTCATAGAGCGGAGTTCTCTTTTTAAGATAGAATCCGTCCTTCCCGACTATGTAGGCCGGGGCATCAGGCGTTGCTCCGCCTGCGTTGACTACTGGTATCGGCATTTTTAGATCCTTTCTTTATGGGTTTTATTTTGTCGGGGCAGCTTTTTATAACCGCCGCAATACTCCCGAATCCTTCCTGCTCGATTTCCTGGTTGATGCAGCCGATGTGGTTCCTGAGATGGATGGTCGCCCTCGCTATCATCATCTCCTCGAAAGAGCCCCGGAACTCCTTCAGCTGAAACGTATCCCTCTCGAAATATTTCCTGAAGACGCTGTCCAATGTGACCGGACTGGCTTTTATCCTCTCAAGAGCCTTCTTGATCTTTTCCATGGTTCAGCCCTCCAGTAGATCGGTGGCGATCTCGGTGAGCTTCGCCAGAGGCTTCCAGGAGAGCCTGGACGGATCAAAGGACTGGTCGAAAGACATGCGCTCCCATACCAGAAGCGGATCCTTGCTTTCTGCAGGACTCATCCCCTGCTTGAATACTTCAGGCAACGATCTTTGGAAATTAGTGTCCAGATCGGAATTGAACTTAGACTCCCAGAAGAAGTCTTCGGTCCTCGCGATCTTATCGGCAAGCCTGCCGTCGAGGTTGAACTTCAGGTCGTCTCCTATGCACACCAGCCCATCGGCATGGATGTTCTTGAGCGGCAGTTTGTACAGCATGTCGGCTGTGTCATTGACCGGCTCAGCTGAGCAGTAGGCGTACAGGCTCTCCATGGCGGAATTGAAATACGCATGCATGAAATACACATGCGGCAATGAGAGCGAATATTCCCGGACCGACCCGGAGTCTATGCGCACATTTATCTTCTTCACGCCTGGATGCTGGTGAGTCAGATAAATTTTCCTCTCGTTCTTTGAGGCGTAGAAGATCACTCGCTCCGGCAGTACAGGAGTCCTGATGCCTGCGGACTTCGCGAGCTCCTCGTAGAAGTCGTCAATGGACACGGCCTTGACCTCCTGCACCGAACGCAGGATGGCACGGTCACCTGTGATCAGAATCTCGTCCATAAATAGTTCCTTTCTTTTATAGGTTGGAGTTGGTGGCTTGCCTTCTGCGGGCGGCGGATCCAGGAGGTCCGTCCTGGATCCAGAGCCGAAGAACTTTGAACAGGATATTCCTGTCCATCCGGTGGCGGTGATGCACCGTCCGGTGTATTCCAGTACTTCATGCGAAGCAAAGGATAACACAATACCAAGCCACTTGAGGCCGAGGCCTCTTTTTGAAATGTGTATCTTGCATATGTCTTGAAAGGTCCAGCCGGGCTGAGCGTCCGCGTGGCTGAGCTTTTGGCAGCGACGCGGAAAGCGGTGCCGGGCTGGACCGGAAAGACCATTGAGCAGGCATAGCCTGGCTTGAACGCTGTGGCGTTGCGCCGCAGTTTGCACCCAATGCGATAGACCCGAAGGTCATCCACAGCTGGATGGCAAAATTCCAAGATACTGTTTTTGAAACTAAGCTGCGATCTTCATCGGCAGTGCATTTGATGATCTTATCTCAAGAAGTCTCCCGATCTCCCTGATGTCCTGCCTGAAGCTCCGTGTAGCATCATTGTTCACCGACTGGAAATATGCGGCCATTCCTTTCAGACTATTGAACTGCTTCTCATCAAACGGCTGGTTATTGACCAGCGTCATCTTGACGTTGTGCAGTCCTGCACGGATATTCCGTTTGAGCCTGCGGGGAATGTTCACCTTGCGGTTCACAACTATACCCGTGACAATCTGCCTGCGGCCTCTTCGCATCACACGAGTTTTCTTGTCATTCAACTTGTAGCCGCACTGCTTGACGACGAAGTCCACCGCCGGAAGCATCTCGTTCAGTTTCGGATTATCCGAACTGAAGCACAGATCATCAGCATAGCGTGAATAATTGGCATCGTACTTCTTTGCAAGACCGGCAAGCCTTACGTCCATTCCCTTAACTGCGATATTTGCAAGCATAGGACTAGTTGGTGCTCCCGAGGGGAGGGTTTCATTAAGACTGCATGTATTGACAATATCCTTTGCAGTCTCAGCCGGCAATCCTTCCTTCATAAGGGCTGAAATTACCTGCCCGGACTTCGTAGACCCGAAGAAATCCTTCAGGTCAACTTTTATGACGACGCGTCTGTTGACGTGCAAGGCGGCATTCGTAGCAGTTGAACGTCCTATTACGAACCCGTGTGCGTACGAGCTGGGGCGTATCCCCCTGGCGGTGAGCCAGCGCAGTATGCCCTGCTGCTTCTTTTTCAGTTCCGGCACGGGTTCGGCTATCACGCGCATCGTGCCGTCGCGCTTCGGGATCCTGTGGAACCTGTAGCTGCTGGAGTCCATGTTGAAAATCTCCTGTTTAAGGGTTTGACTGGCGGATATCTGCGTAGGGGAAGAGAAAAATACTTCCCAATGTATTATGACGAAAAAACAGGGAAAATTAAAATGGACAGGAAGCTTCTGCCCAGAAATTAAGGCAATGTGCAGAAAAGTCGGCAGATTGGAATGGGATGCCATCTAAAGAAGAGGGCAGCGTTACGCCAGCCTCTTTTATATTCATTTCATCCCGAACAAATCCGCCAGTTTCCTATAGCAGATGTCCGCCCGTGGCGGGCTGTACTTCTTCGCAGTTTCCGTGAAGCTGTTGTACAGGCTCCACTTCGTAGGTTCCGAAAACTCCTGATGTCTGGGCTCCTTGAACTCATCCAGCACCGGTACGATGTCGCAGGACGGTATAGCCTTGATCTCTGCAGCCATTACCGTGATCACCCGTGCCTGGTCGATGCTTATGGTTTCGAGCTTCATCCCATCTATCCTCCGCTCGAGCCTGATGTACTGTTCACCGAGTTTGTTGAAGGCTCCGGGAATCAGCTCCTCGATCTCGATCCGGGACGTGTGCTTCCTGCGGATCACAACTTCGCCTCCGAAAGCGCGGT
>CAZDNQ010000642.1:0-3161 GCA_964506605.1 uncultured Victivallis sp.
CACGATGGATTCAAATGATGACCGCTGGAAAAAAATTGCCGAACGTTCGGCGTATCACTGGACCGGTCTGGGAATGGGATATTGGGCCGGCTGGAGTATTCCATGGGCAGTTATGCTTCACAACCGTTTCGGAAATCCAGAGATGGCGGAATTTCTTATTGAATATTGGGGGCGTTGTTATCGTAACAAAGGCGGCGGAACGCTTCATGATCCTGTTTTTAACAATATGGTCCATATGTCCTCGTACATGTCATTATGGAAACCTGGATATCCTACAGGCGGATTTGAATTTCGGCAACACGTATACTATACTATTAATTATACATATATCAAAGTATTAAATGGAAAAACTCAAATGGAAAAACATTCAAATTCCGTGCTATGCCGCCTTATCACAGTCTCCGCATTATTCATTTTTCAAATCATTTCAAGCGCACAGGAGCCTATGAAGACAGATGCGTCAGTGAAAAGGACCGGCGATGCGTCCATGAACGGGAAATTCGTCCCTCCGAAGGGGAAGACCCTCATGCTGGTCGGACAGGATGTCGGCACGATCGAGGACTACCTCGGACTTGTAGATCCGTCCCCCGCCGGCTTCATGATCTATACAAGCATCGCAAAGGCGGAGGGGCTGACGGAGAAAATCTGGCAGGGGGCTGGCGAATGCAACGCCTCGCATTTCACCGGCGACGCTAAATTCGACAATACCGTCCTGCAGCTCGGGCTCCATATGGTCGATGAACTTGACGCAGTCAACAAGGGCAAGAGGGATGCCCAGATAGAGAAGATCGGAAAATGGATACAGTCGGCGAAGCGCCCGGTCTACCTCCGGATAGGATATGAATTCGACGGCAGCTGGAACCATTATGAACCGGAGCCATATGTTAAGGCATACCGCAAAATCGCGGACAAGTTCAGGGAGATGAAGATCGACAACATCGCATACGTCTGGGCGTCCGCAGGCGCAGGGACATACAAGAACCATCCTATCTCCGACTGGTATCCCGGCGATGAATATGTTGACTGGGTGGGCATATCGGTGTTCCGGCAGTTCGACTCCACTCTTGGCACTGTCGCCGACATAAGGAGGATATGCGACTTCGCAAAGTCGAAGAAACTGCCGGTCGGGATCACAGAAGCAACTCCCTACGGAAGCAAGGGTGGAATACCTGACAGCAAATGGGACAGCTGGTTCAGGAAGGTCTTCGACTGCATCGAGGAGTATGACATCCGTATGTTTTGCTACATCAACACCGACTGGGATACGCAGCTGATGTGGTGGGGACAGGGCTGGGGCGACTGCAGGCTCCAGAAAAATCCCAAGATCAAGGAGGCCTGGCTTAAGGAGATCGGGAAGGACAGATATCTCAAATCGGGAAAAGACCTGTTCAAGACCATCGGATTCGCAAAATAGGCCAATCCGGCATTTCAGCCGGCTGACTTCTTCTTGATCACCACCGCAGTAATGTCATCCTCCTGCTCCTCTCCATGATGGAATTCATGGGCGGCCTGGCATATGGCTTCGACAATTTCAGCAGCAGGACGGGTTCTGTTCCGTCTTACGCATTCGAGTGCCCTCTCAAAACCAAATTCACTTCCATCCGGAGAAGCCGCCTCCATGATTCCGTCAGACATGAAAACCACCAGGTCGCCGGGATGCAGGATTACACATTCCGGAAAAGCGACATCAGAACCAATGTTCAGCCCTAGAACCGGGCACATCGGCTTCAGCTCGCGTACAATCTCACCATCTGCACCAATAATATATCCTGAAGGATTTCCTGCATTGATATATTCCAGGCCGCTCTCCTTGGGCGACAGCTTGGCCAGCATCAGGCTGATGAAGCGGTCACCTCCGAAATCCTCGCTGAGAAGCTTGTCAGCGCTGATCAGTATGTCCCTCAGGCTATCAGTTGTCAATGCGAGCGTGCGCAGGCATTCTCGCGCCTCAGACATCAGCAGCGCCGGCCCGAGTCCATGCCCGGTAACATCCCCGACCACGACACATATCCTGCCATCGGGCATGTGGATATAGTCGAAGTAGTCACCGCCGGTAACGCTTGCCGGATGGCTGATCCCTGCAATCTCCAAACCATCGACAACAGGCGCAAACGCAGGAAAAAGATGTTTCTGTATGTTCTTGGCAATCCTTAATTCCTCCTCCTTTGCATGAAGGGACTTTTCCGCATCCTTCCGTTTGCGGCGTTCGGCCACCTCCTTCAGCTCACGCTCGATCGCCGGACCGAGCCTCTTCAGATTGCCCTTTATAATATAGTCGTTCGCACCAGCCCTCATCGCCTCGACAGCCATCTCCTCGTCAATAGTGCCTGAGACGATTATGAATGGAATATCGAGCCGGTGCCTCTTGAGGAGGGCCAGCGCGGCGGTGGAGCTGAATGTGGGCATGCTGTGGTCGGAGAAGACTATGTCCCATACCTGTCCATTAAGGGCATCCTCCATGGATTCCTCAGTGTCGACACGGCGGTAATTTAGCTCATAGCCTTCATGCTTCAGCATGGCTACCAGAAGGAGGGCGTCGACGGATGAGTCTTCGACAACCAGGGCGCGGAGAGGTCCTTTTGACGGCCTCGCCGGAGAAACTGGCTTTTCAGATTCAGAGTCCATTTGCACCCCCATAGACCTGTGGTAAATAATACTACGCTCCTGCTCCACTTACAATGGGGATGGCTCTAATACCCGCGCAATATTCATACCGTCATGGCAGATATGCCCCATGCTTCTTCAGCCTGCTCCTCAGCGTGCCGGTGCTGATCTCATGGACGTCGCCATGTTTCTCCAGAGCCATTGCGGCCGCGATGCCGGAAGCCTCGCCCATGCACAGGCAGTTGGGCATGACGCGCACGCTCCCCTGCACGAAGCGGTCGCAGGAAACGGAACGTCCCGGCACAAGCACGTTCCTGATCCCCTTTGGAGTCAGGCAGCGGTAGGGAATGCCGTGCGATTCGCCGGGCTTGAACTGCTCAAAGCGCTCCATGACATTCAGGTTCCCCTTCTTCACTTTTGCAATCTCATCCTTCGCCGCATGGATGTCTATGGGGTAGCTGTTGCGGGAGATCTCGTCATCGAACGATCTGCGCGCCATGTAGTCGTCGACAGTAAGGACATAGTCGCAGATGATCCTGCGGGTTTCACGGATTCCG
>CAZDNQ010000643.1:0-3157 GCA_964506605.1 uncultured Victivallis sp.
ATACAAGTCCGGTGCAGCCGCTCCAGCACCTGACAACTCCGTGGATCTCGCAGTTCTCGGGCTGCGCCAGCTGATGCCTTGCGGCAACGGCGTGCTGAAGCTCGAGTTCGGCCCGGATTTCTCCGCGAAGGCCGCTTCTGCTCCGGAAAGCTACAAGGTTGCCATCAATGGAAAACCTGTCAGGATCGTGAATCTCGGAAGGCTCTCCAGGCTGGACACTTATCTTCCGGCAGGCTGGCCGTTTACGGCGATACAGATGCATGAGGTATTCCTCCAGCTTTCTGAGAAGTTCAAGGACGGAGACACGGTCTCCGTGGAAGTCGACAAGTCGGTGACCAGCGCTGCGAACTCCGCAAAGATGGCTTTCGGCGATGCGAAGACTTTCAGCGATTCGATCAAGGTTAACCAGATCGGTTATCTTTCAGATTCACCGGTCAAGATCGCATATCTCGGAAGATGGATGGGCTCGTTCCCGGAATTGAAGGCCGGCGCTGCGGGGGCGGGAAACGGGGCATCGGGTGAAAAGGATTTCTGGGACAATCTCAAGAGCGTGAAATCGCAGGGCGAGGAGTCTGAAGCCGCAGGGAAGCCCGCAGCGGAGCCGAAGAAGGCGGGCAATGTTCCGGAGATGGGCCCGGCGCTTGCTTTCGATAAAACGCCGTCGTTCAACATTGTTCCAGAGAAGGGCGGTGCGCCCGTTTTCAGCGGCGAGGCGAAGCTCGTGCACATGTCCGGAAAATTGGACGAGGGCGTGTATGCCGTCGACCATTCCGGCGAGAATGTCTACGTGCTTGATTTCACCGCCTTCAAGACGCCCGGACGTTATATGATATCCGTACCTGGTGTTGGCAGGAGCATCACGTTCAGCATCGGCGACGATGCATATGCGAAGGCGTTTGAAGTCCAGTCGTACGGCGTGTTCGCGCAGCGCTGCGGCATTGAGCTTAAACCGCCGTTCTCGAACTGGCGCAGGATTGCCTGCCACAAGAACGGACTGGTTCTGACAACGCAGGTCAGGAATGAGAAGCATGAACTGCCTGGACTCCTGGAGAAGATCGTATATGAGAAGACTGCGGCTTCGGCTGATCCTGCCTATGACGCCCTTGTGAAGGATCCGGCTCTTGTGGCGCGATATCTGTTCGACGGTGACTTCAAGGATTCTTCGGGGCATGGCGCCGATCTCTCTCCGAATGGCGACAAGGCGCGTTTTTCGGACAGTGATCCGAAGGCATTTCCTGCAGGCAAAAGCTACGGCCCTACTGCGGACGGTGTGAAGAATGGAGCCAAAGGCAATATCAGCATCAGCGCGGCAAACGGAATTTCCGTCTCGTTCTGGTTCAAGAAGCTGGACAAGCAGAAGTACGGTGGGTTCTTCAGCCTTGGCGAAGTTCCGAACAGCAGGTTCTTCCTCGGTGCGTCCTGGGGAGTCCCCATGCTGCAGGCCGGAAAAGGCGGAGCAAGCCTGCCAGCCGTGAGGATGGGGCGTCCCGGGGACAACACCTGGCACCATATAGTGGCGATACTTGATCCTGCGGGAAAGAGCCCGAGATGCATGTCCCTATATGACAATGGCGTCCAGGTAGGCTCTGAGACTGCCGGCGAACTCGACGCGACTATTTCTGGACCGCTCCAGGTCGGATGCCTGGAAGGCGATGAGGCCGGTGGCGCGTTCCTTGAGGACTTCAGGATCTATTCGCGCGTCCTCTCCCCCGACGAGATTAAGGTTCTCGCGATGCCGCATCCGGCCGAAAGGCCGGTCGTGATTCAGGCATATGGCGGCCACCATGACGCGGGCGACTACAATCCCCGCGCACATTATGAGGTGGCCCAGAAGCTCATGAATACATATGAGATGGCGCCGCAGAAATTTTTCGACGGCCAGCTGAACATACCTGAAAAAGGCAACGGGCTCCCGGACATCCTTGACGAGGCGTTCTGGGCGCTGCGCATATGGATCGACCTCCAGGACAAGGACGGAGGCGTCCGCAACGGCACCGAGTCGCACGGCGATCCGAATTTCATAGAGACCGTGGAGCTTGACCGGGTCGGCGATTATGCATATGCGAAAGACGCGGAAGGCTCCCTGTTATTCGCAGGCCTGATGGCGCAGGCGTCGCGCATCTGGAAGGCGAACGGGAAGACGGCGGAGGCTGAAAGCTTCCTCGCAAAAGCCGTGAAGGCGTATGAGTGGGCGCTGGCGAATCCGATGAAGACCTCCGACGCAAGGTTCTATGGATACCATGTCGCCCCGCACAGGGCCTATGCCGCGGCGCAGCTGCTGCACACTACAGGCGACAAGAAATACAACAAGGATTTCCTCGATTTCTGCGTATGGACCAGGAAGCCGGATGCGGATATCGAAGTATACGGGCAGTACGACATGCAGGATGCCGCATGGGCATATGTGTCATGTCCCGCGGAGCTGGTCGACGCCAAGGTCCAGGAGGCGATTAGGAATGCGATCATAAAGAAGGCGGACCTGTTCATCCAGTTCTGCTCGACCATGTCATATGCCTTCATCAGGCATCCCTGGGCTCCGATAAACTGGGGTACAGGCGCCTATGAGAACGGTCTCAATCCCGTGATACAGGCATACAAGATGACCGGCGACAAAAAATATTTCTACTGGATGGTGAGGACATGCGACAATACGCTCGGGGCGAATCCGCTCTGCCGCAGCTACATAGTCGGCGTCGGCGAGAGGTGCGTACACGCTCCGCTGCACAACAGCAGGTACGGGACTTCCGGAGAAGTCGCGGACGGACAGCAGGTGGAAGGGCCGGTGCAGGCCGGTGACGGCTACAGGATACAGGAATCCGCATATCCGAAGATCAAGGAGGATTTTGCATGCCTCTACACATTCGTCGACAATCATTTTGCAATTAACATGGATGAGGGCGGTTCCGTGAACCAGGCCCAGACCATGGCCGTCCTAGGACTGCTCCTTCCAGACAGGAAGTGATCAGCAATTACACTGTGTGCATGATATTGTTTACGGTAGGGCGCTCTCGACGAGAGCGCCGCGGACGACTCGGCGAGTCGTCCCTACCAAAACGTAAGCAATTTGATGATCTTGTTAGTGAGAGAGGCGAAAAAATGAATGATAGAAAATTAAAACCGATAGAGCTGGTGGCCCGTTCGACAGATTCGACAAGCT
>CAZDNQ010000644.1:0-3156 GCA_964506605.1 uncultured Victivallis sp.
ACATCGTGCGAAGGATCTCAAGACGGAAATCCGCGAGAAGATGCGCGGCGGCAATGGCAAGGTCAAGATCGAACATTTCTGGGAGCCTAAGACCGATCTGAAGGCCAAGACCAGGCTCTGCGCGAAGCTCACTCTCGAACCCGGCGACAGCATCGGATTCCACAATCACGACAACGAGGAAGAGGTCTACATAATTGTCCGCGGCGAGGCCGAGGCCGAGGACAATGGAAAAGTTGAAAAGCTTTTCGCTGGCGATACGATTCTGACAGGCGGCGGTGCCGGACATTCCATAAAATCAATCGGCAAAGAACCGCTCGAGATCATTGCGGTCATCCATTGCTACTGACAAATCTAGCAAATCTGTTAAATTGCGTATTTTTGACTTGCTAAGTGGTGCTGCCTGTATTATGTTTCCGAAAACACTGAGGAGATTCCCAATATGAAAACATTACGTTGTCTTGCCTTGTCATTCGCTGTTTCAACAGGATTGCTGCTGTCTATGACCGGATTTGCCGCCGATGAAAAACCTGTGGCCAGCACACTTCCAAAGATCGATGAGACAATCCTGCGCGAAGCTTCTGCATCCATCCAGCGCGGTGTGAATTTCATGACGGACAAGCAGATGGAGGACGGCTCATGGCTTCACCATCCAGCCATAACCGGCCTTGTCACGATGGCGCTTCTCAACAGTCATTCGAAACAGAATCCGGAGATAAGGCAGGCAGCCGTCGAAAAGGCCAGGCAGTTCATGCTCAAGTTCGTCCAGAAGGACGGTTCCATCTGGATGGCGGGCGTCGAGAAGGAATACCCGAACTACACCACCTCGATCTGCCTTGCGACACTCGCAATGATAAACAAGCCTGAAGACGAGCAGATCCTGCGCAATGCACGCAAGTTCCTGATTGATTCACAGGTCGACGAGGACAACAAGACCGCCCCGACAAACAAGGACAATCCCGCATACGGCGGAATGGGTTATGGAAAAGCAGGACCGGGCGCGCCTGATCTTTCAAATACGCAGTGGGCCCTTGAGGCGCTTTATCTTACAGAATACCTCGACAAGGAGCCAAAGGCGAAGAATCCCGAAGACGCGAAGAAGGCCGATCTGGCCTGGAGCAACGCTGTAATGTTCCTCAGCCGGCTCCAGCATGTCCCTGAATCCAACGACCAGGTCTGGGTTGTTAAAGACAAGAACGATCCTAACTACGGCGGATTCGTATACAAGCCGGATGAGAGCAAGGCCGATGAGAAATTCGAGACCAAGGGGCTCCGCTCATATGGCAGCATGACCTATGCAGGTCTCAAGAGCATGGTCTATGCGAAGCTGAAAAAGGACGATCCGCGCGTCAAGGCCGCCGTTGAATGGGCGAGCAAGAACTACACTCTCGACCAGAATCCCGGCATGGGCCCTGAAGGCCACTACTACTACCTCATAACTTTCGCGAAGGCGCACGCAGTCCTCGGCGATGAATTCGTCACGCTGCCGGATGGGAAAAAGGTCCAGTGGCGCGTCGATCTCATCAAGAAGCTCCTCGAGCTGCAGAAGGGCCAGGGCGAATGGTACAACGACAAGCACGGCCGCTGGATGGAAAGCATCCCGGAACTCGTCACCGCCTATTCGCTGATCGCCATGGAAGCCGCCCTCGGCCCGTATCTGGCGGAATAAGGAAATGTAGCACAGGCATCTTGCCTGTGTAAAGGAAAGAGAATTACAGGCGATACGCCTGTACCACTTTGTTATTCAAAGACAATTCCTATTCAAGAAGTCCTTTTCCACACCGCATTGACGGCGTGGAAAAGGACAAGTCGAAACCTACTTCATTTTCCTCAGCTCATCAGCGTTGCCTGCGATCTTCGCAAATATTGCGGCGACGGATTCTATTGTTTTTGAATCAGAGCCAAGCCACGGATGTGCGAGAACCGCTGTCTTTGCCGAGGCAATGCCTTCCGCCACCGGACATTTCCCGTCCGCAATCCTGTATTTGGATTTCGGCAGGTTATAGAGCATGTGTTTGTACACAGGACCGTATGTGCCCCAGGTTGACAGGCCTTCAGCGGTCATCGCCTGCTGGAGCCGGCTGAATGGGATGCCGGCAAACACATCGTCAGTAAACGTCACCGCCCAGCCATAATAGCTCTGCGGGCCGGCAAGCCTCCCCCGCGCCTGTACGCGGAGCCCGGGAGCTCCGGCAAGAAGCTTTTCAAGCCGCAAGGCATTCCTGTTGTAGAGCGCAATGAGTTTGCCAAGCCCCTTGAGCTGTCCACGCAGGATTACCGCCTGGAATTCCGTCGCACGGTAATTGTTGCAGAGAAGTCCTGCCGGCGGACCGCTCGCAGCTTTTCCCTGTGCGGTGTTCGCGGCATAGCCGATATGCTTCAAACGATACAGGAGACCAGCCAGTTTCTCATCATTGGTCAGGCAGATCCCGCCCTCCCCGCAGGAAAGCGTCTTCGACTGCTGGAAACTGAACGAACCGATGTCGCCCCAGCTCCCAAGTCCGCGCCCTTTCCACTTTCCTCCCTGGGCGTGCGCGCAGTCCTCAATTACAAATATTTTATTCTTCCTTGCAATTGAAATGATTGCATCAAGGTCTGCACTGGATCCATAGAGGTGGACAGGAATCACCGCCTTTGTCTTCGGAGTGATCGCCTCCTTGAACTTCCCCGGATCCAGGCAGAGCGTCAGAGGGTCGATGTCCACGAATACAGTCTTCGCACCGATCTGGTTGACGGCGGTCGACGTCGCCAGCCATGTCAGCGCCGGGACGATTACTTCGTCACCCGGTCCGACGCCACAGGCGGCAAGAGCGCACTGGAGCGTGACAGTCCCGTTGACCATGCACACCCCGTATTTCGCGCCGTGGAACGCGGCGTATTCCTTTGCAAACGACTGTTCTTCGGGTCCGTTGAAGGACCAGTTGCCGCTCATGTATACTTCGTTCAGCTTCTTAGCCGTAGCCTTGTCCCTCGGCGGCCAGGACATCGGCTTGAGCTGCTTTTCCGATACTGGTTTGCCGCCGGCTACAGCAAGTTTTTCCATTTTGATATTTTTCATGACACAATTTCCTTTCATTAAATTAATTTTCCATGTTTTCCTGGTATATGTTTGTAGTTAAGCCCGCAAGGGCTGTTTCTTTAAAAGTAGAGACGGTCTTT
>CAZDNQ010000645.1:0-3133 GCA_964506605.1 uncultured Victivallis sp.
CGCTGTAGATGCAGAACACCCGGTCGGCCAGCTCGGTCAGCTTCTGCAGGTGGAGTCCAGCACCGGGGCGTAGAGCAGGACTGTAGCCTCCCTGGAGGGCTGCTACTTAAGTATCTTTTTTTGAATTTGTTTAAATTAGCTCCTTTCGCTCAAATCGCAAGTCTTTGCCAGAGATATATTTACCAGAATAGTTGAAAAACTTCAAGAAAATTCTATCAAGAAAATCGACAAGGAAGAAATATTCGTATACTGGTTCCGGCAGAGGCTCACAAATAGCTTTTTGTTCATCTGTTGCAGTTTGGCAATAAAATCTTCCTGTATGAATTAAGCTATCTCTACAATGTATGAATAGTGAAAGGTCATCTTTTGTATTAAAATTAATTGATCTACAGAGGTCTCTTATCGCTTGTCTAAAGGATATTCGGTTTAAACATAATAGTCTCTTTCGGTTGCTTTTACAGCAAAGCTTCTCTAATGTATCATCTTCGACCAGTCCTCTTAGAGCACCATGAATCCCTTCACATAATGGATCTAGAAGCGTCTCAAACTGCTCTTCATCTATAACGAATTCTTTTAAAGAGGCATCTGATGTTGTTAGGAATACATGTTTGAGCATTTCCATAGCCACCGCAAGTTTAACTCCTCTTGTTTGCAAGAGATTACCTTCCGCTTTACCTTCAAGGTACGCGTCAATAACCCCTCTATCTAAGTTGTACGCTTCTCTTTTCCGCAAAAAGATCGGATACGCAGTTTCGATGAAATTCTTGGTCTCATTTCGGCCTTCTATTTTAGGATCAATAAGGGGTAATGGGCAATATGGCCTCGTAACTCTATTACAATGTGTCCTAGAAACCAGCTTACCTTCATTGTTATAGAGATTATAGTAGATCCACTGAATCTTTGTTCCTCTAGCGATTGACAATAAATAGCATAGATGATCAATAATTTCTTTTATCCTATTGATTTTACCATCTTCAGGTAGATATGCCTCAATCTCACAGGTCACATCTATACCTTTTAAGGTGCTAATGTAAGTCATGATCTCATCATAATTTTTTATCTTCTTGATTAAGATATTTGTTGTACCTTCGATATCTAGAGGTAGAATCCAAAAGTTATGTTGAGTAGATTTTTTACCTTCTTTAATAGTTTCCCCTTCGGTACCTGAAAATTCCAAATTGGATATTCCAAAATGTATTTTATCGATATTAGCTCCGTCCAGCATCTGAACTGATATTTCTCTACACAAAACAGATCCCCACATTCCAGAGCGACCTTTTGGTATTTCGGGTAAGTAGTTAATTTCTGCTGAAACCTCATTTGTGATAACCTTGTCTCCGTTTGATGTTGTTCCTTCGAAGTTAGATACTAAATGACCTGGGCGGAAGTTGAACGGAGGTGTCAAATCGTATAGCATAATAACATCTCCATTATTTAATTGGCCTGCCTCAAACTTACAAGGTGCTTTTTCACCGTCTTTGAAAGTTAACTCTCCCATACCACAATATCGTGCGATACAGGTCCCATAATGATTTAAGAGACTTTTTTCAGAATCATATGGTATATTTTCCTCGGAACTATTCTGGATAATCATCAATTTATCGCAATCCTATGAAAGTATAAAAGTTTTTGGCATCATTATTATTTAGTGAATGCGGCCGATCCTTAGTAAGATGTAATAACTCTTTCAATTAAAATATTTGAATATACATATTCCAACTAAGCGCGTGATAGAGCTTTATCAATCTCGAACATCACAATGGCAGTCTGAAAGACAAGCCTACGCCCATCCTCCCAGAGTAAAGGTTTACCTTCCTTTTGGGCTCCATGCTCCTGGCGCTGAACTAAATCATCTATCGAGTCCCAATAACTGATGAGGGCATTTAATAACGGCTTCTCTGTATCTCCAAGTCGTTCGGATCGGGCATTGATAATGCTTCGAATCCTATTCTTGGTATGCGCCATAATTGGATCTATTGTTTTCGGCTTGTACATCTCAATGAGTGCCTTTGCAAATTCTTGCATAGACTCACGACAAAAATGGCCAATCGTCGTGAGCTGTTCGGCAGAGTCGCCTCCCCATAGCTTCGATTCAGCATTCGACCACTTCGCGTATGATTCAGGATACTTAGAACGAAAAGACGCTGCATCCAAGTAGGATCTCACTTCTGCCTCAATTCGCTGTACGGCTTGGCCAGCCCTTTTTTTCATCCCCTCATAATACGCGAATCCCGTTGGGTGCACATCAAAACGCCAATCACTTAGGTTTTTATTCATAACGGTTAAGAGTCCATGTTGATATAAGACCTCAAGATCGCCAGGATGAACCCATATAGTGCCACCTGGCAAACCTCTATGTTTTATCATCCACATCTCTGTTCCTGATCCCGGCCAATATGCAAGAAAACTTTGCCTTTGTTCCCGCGGCATTTTGCGAGCGCTCTCTACCAGTATCGAGATAAGTTCTTCCTGTTCCTTTTCAAGTCTTAGCATGCATCAGATCCTCCTAACACGTCCACTCTTTGCACAGCAGCTCCGCCTGCTCCAGCACCGTTTGCGTTGCCTTCTCTTGTTTGTCCGGCGGATAGCCGTATTTGCGCAGCAGCCTTCTTACTATCACCCGCAGCTTTGCCCTGGCCGACTCCTTAACCGTCCAGTCGATCGTCGCATTCTTCCGGACGGCCAGAACCAGCTCCTTGGCAATCTTCTGCAGGGTTTCGTCTCCCAGAACCTTTACGGCGCTGTCGTTGACCTCCAGGGCATCGTAGAAGGCCAGCTCATCCTCTGTGAGGCCGATGTTCTCTCCGCGTTTGTGGGCCTCTTTCATCTCATGGGCCAGTTGGATGAGTTCTTCGATGACCTGAGCCGCTTCTATGGAGCGATTATGGTACTTGTTGATTGATTGGTCGAGCATCTGGGCAAAGGATCTGGATTGAACCAGGTTCCTGTGAGAGACCGTTTTGATCTCGTCGTTAAGCAGCTTCCTCAATAGCTCCAGGGCCAGGTTCCTGTGAGGCAGACCTCGTACCTCATCCAGGAACTCCTCGGATAGTATGGAGATATCCGGCGTCTTGATGCCTGCCGCCTTGTAGATGTCCACGATGCCATTGGGCACAATGGCCTGGGAGACAAT
>CAZDNQ010000646.1:0-3133 GCA_964506605.1 uncultured Victivallis sp.
CGTTTTTGTCCTGGCGGTCGATAATATTTCCGGCAATGCAGTAGGTTTCAGTTGGCGCCGAGTCTTCGCCCGAGTCCGCCAGAAGCACAGACGGCTGGGAGATTAAAGGGACGTTATTCCCGCCGGTGCCGTATCTCGCGGACATGGTGGGCGCCACCTGGTGCGGTCCCGTATAGCGCGAGTCGATCCCGTAATTCTCGAATAGCTCAGGCTGGCTTCCCATGACAAGCGGCGAATGGCCGTGTTCCTGCGAGCGGAGCGTGGCGGTAACGTCTTCGGAAACGTCCATGCGGCTACCGCCCTGGTCGTTCAGGCACAGCACGGAGGGCATCATGCTCCCGCTTGCCGTCGCCTTCAAGGTCGGCGCACATTCCTCCTGATAGCCGATTCCTCCTGCGGACGAACCGGCCCCCGCGCTGAACGCCGCCGTAAACAAAAGCCCGCCCGGATTCCTTCCGCCGCCCCCGTCCGCGCCAGCCAGCGTGGGCGCGACGCTTTCTTCTGTGAAAACCCGGCCCTGCTGGGTATCCCATGGCGTCAGGCAGTTCGCATTCTCCTGCATGGATGCCTCGGCAATAAATGTCTGCTGCTTAATACCTGGCTGGGCCTGTATCGCTCCGGACACATCGTGCAAATTCCTGACCTCGTCCCTCTGATTGCACGCAAAGGCTACGGGCCTATTCTCCGGAACCTCCGTATTTTCTTTCTCTGTAGATACATAGCCGTGCCCGCCGCCACCGCCGCTGTACAGGGAGGGCCAGACGCCATCACTCCCATAAATCCGGTGGCTCTGCACATCCCATGATGTCAGGCATCCCCCGGCCGGATTCCCGCCTGAAGCTCCAGCGCCTGCTTCAGCACCGGGGGCAGCTCCTTGCCGCGCTTCTTCGCCCGACGCAGAATCCCCAAACAAGCTGTCCTGCTCAAATAGTATTTGGGGTGCGGTTCGGCCTCCAAAATCCGCGACAAGGAAGATGCGCTTGCGCCGTTGCGGGACATTCCAGTATTGAGCGTCGTATACTCTCCAAGCAACGGAGAATTGATCTCCCAATATGGCCCCAGCAGATTGCCATACCCCTCCCGGAGGTCGAGGTATAGATACGGAGCCGTCAGCAACTCGGCAGGTTTCTTCGAGGACCGCCCGGAAATCCTCGCCCCCTGAGCAGGAGAAGGCTCCGGGCACATTTTCCCAGACCATATACCGAGGTCGAACAGTGTCAGCTGGCCTTCCGCTTGCTTTGTCATGCGCTCTCATCTCCTTGATGATCCGAATTTGCTCCATGAACAGGCCGGAGCGTTTACCCTGCAGCCCGAGGCGCCTGCCGTTTGCCACGCTGAGATCCTGACACGGGCTGCCGCCGCAGACCACATCCACGGGGATCAATTCCGAGCCCTTCAGCTTCATGATGTCGCCGACAGGGAGCATATCCGGAAACCGTATTTTTGTGACTTCCATCGGAAACAGCTCGATTTCGCTGGCCCACACAGGAGTGAACCCCTGCCGGACGCCTGCCAGCGGAAATCCGCCGATCCCGTCAAACAGGCTGCCGAGGGTCAGCGGTACGGTCATAGGAGCAGCTCCATGCCGAAGGAAGGCGTTTCCTCCGGCACAGCCTCCATTTCTTTCGGAAAATACTCGACGGTCCGGTTGACAGGTCCCATCCGGCCGTTCAGCCGTTCGGCTTCCGCGGCAGCTTCTTCATAGGTTCCGAAGACCAAGGGCCTTCCGTCCTGCTTCACCCAGTTCTCCGCCGCACCGCAGATAGACGCGGCGCTCCGGCGCGCCAAAATACCATATTGCTTTACGGGCGCTTCGCTCTGGATCTGCTCCGCGGACAGGTACCGGACGGGGATTCCCAATCGTGCGGCCTTTGCGATCTCACAGCTCATTCCATGGCTGACGGTGCCGCCGCACACCCACAGTTCTTCACAGGAAGCCAGCACCCGCAGCCCCATCCGGATACCGGCTTTTCTCTCGGAGGGAACGGCATCATTCAGGATCTGCGGATACAGCAGATGGACGGCGACAGGCGCGCAACCCTGTTTCATTACATAATGGCAGACGGTCTTGGCAAACCGGACATTGTTTTCAACATCTCCCGCATAGGGAGAGCAGATATATACAAGCTTCATTTCGCCACCGCCTTTACAATGGTGCGGGTGATGTTCATCGCGGTCTGCCCGGCGTAGACGGCGCTCATGAAGTTGGCTCTGGTGCTGGTGTCCAGCCCGAACGCTCCGGCGATGCGCGGAATTTCCCCGGCCGCCAGCATTAGGCCAAGCCCCAGCAGGACTTGATCCTTCAGCACCATCAACCCGGCGATGAGGATGGTGGACTGTAGAAATGCGGTCAGGCACAAACCGATGATCTGCTTGCACCAGCTAACAAATCCGTCCAGATATCCTCTTGGAACGCTGAACATGTACAGGCTGCCCACTGCGATCTGGATAAGCAGAATACCGCCGCGCTTCAGGTTAGCAAAGAACACCTTGATTACCGCATAGCCCATCATGATGAGGATAAAGATCAGCATGATGGGATTGAGCGTGCTTCCGATCCCGCCGAACACTCCGGCGTTCGCCGCTTTTTCCAGCGCCCCCGCAGAGGACAGCTGGCTGATGATATTTCCGGCAACGGTGTCGATGCCGGTACCCAGCCCGGTGATGCCCGCCGTGAAGCTGCTCTGCAGGGAGACCGAGAGCTTATACAGCTCCACCGGCACCGTGGAGAAAAGCCCGACCGCGAGAAAACCCTTGATGTTGTTGAGCGCGGTGTCCTTGATACTTCCCCGTCCGGACTGGTACTCAATACCGCACTCAAAGACCGACACCACAAGCCCGGTCCCGTAGAGCGCCCAGCCCAGGTAAGTAAAGAACAAAACGATGGATTTCACCCAGGTCATGTCGAACAGGTCCGCGCCCATATTACCCATGGCCGCGAAAAAGTTGCCGAGGAACCCGATCATCTGGCTGTAGATCCAGTCCAGAATCTGCCCCAGCACGGTGTCGGCCACGAAGTCCCATATAAACATGGAAAATCACCTCCTTCAAAAAATATGGAGCCCGCTTTCGCAGGCTCCAATGCAAGGACGATTGCGGGCGCTTAGAGATGGAACAATCGGACATCGCCTCC
>CAZDNQ010000647.1:0-3128 GCA_964506605.1 uncultured Victivallis sp.
CGCCGGAGGGAGCTTTCAGAAGAAGGCGTTCGAATTCCTGAAGGCAAGGGGGCGGAAGAGGGTTGCCGTGTTCGGCCATCCTATGATATCGGAGCTTGACTGGCTTGAAAAGGCGAAAGGATATGGTTTTGCGACGGCACCGGAATGGATCCTTGGAATGAGCCTGAATGATACCCTGCCGGGAGTGAATATTGCGAGGCTCCTCTTCAGCGAAAACCGTGAGAGGAGACCGGACGGCCTTGTGATTACAGACGACAACATTGTCGAATCGGTCACCAGGGGAATTGCCGAGACCGGAGTAAAAGTGCCATCGGAACTTGATATCATAGCTCATTGCAACTTTCCGTGCGTGCCGCCGGCGGCTGTGCCGGTCGTCAGGCTCGGATACGACGCAAGCGAAGTCCTTGAGACCGGCCTACGTTTCCTGCGTGCGATGAGGTTTGAAGGCGCACCTCCGTCGACAGCGATTGTAAAGGCCGTATTTGAGAATGAGCTATGAACTCCGCCAATGCCAGCTTGAAGCTTGCTCCCATGTTTTCCAGCCATATGGTCCTCCAGCGCGGCAAGCCGGTCCGCATCTGGGGGATGGCTCTTCCCCGCGCAAACGTGGAGGTCTCCCTTGCCGGACGGGATAAAACCGCGACAGCAGATCGGGCAGGCCGGTGGCTTCTTGAATTTTCCGCTCTTAAATCAGGCGGACCGTTCAGCATTTCAGTTTCGTCGGAAGACGTAAATATCGTTCTCGATGATATTCTAATCGGCGATGTGTGGATTTGCTCAGGGCAGTCCAACATGGAAATGATGCTGAAGGATTCATTGAATGCGCAGGAGGAGATCTCGTCTTCGGAATTCCCCATGATAAGGCACTGCAGGATTCCACAGGATTTTTCAGATGAGCCTCAAGATGGGATCGCATGCCAATGGAGAACATGCAATACCGGCAGCTCAGGGGAATTTACAGCGGCCGGATATTTCTTTGCGCGGAGGATCCACAAGGAGACCGGCGTCCCGATCGGGCTTCTCAACACAAGCTGGGGAGGTTCCGAGATAGAACCGTGGATTCCGGGGAATGTTTTTGAGAAAAGACAGTTCAGGATCTATATGGACAGGCAGAAAAACGCGCTGGCGTCAAACAGCCTCAAGCGGCATGGACTGTCGACGCACTACAATGCCATGGTCCATGGATTGACAAGATTTCCGGTGAAAGGTTTCCTCTGGTACCAGGGTGAAAGCAACGCCTGCTGGGCGGAGGCATATTCCAGTCTTTTCCCCGAACTGATCAGCGCCTGGCGCAGGGCATGGCGTGATCGGACGCTTCCATTCTATTTCGTCCAGCTTGCGGGATTTGGAACTGCTGCATTGGTCCAGGAAAACATTTGCTGGCCTGAGCTGAGAGAAGCGCAGGCGATGGCGTTGAGGATTAGAAATACTGGAATGGCCGTGGCGATAGATGTCGGAGAAGCGGAAAATATTCATCCCAGGAACAAGCAGGAAATAGGCAGGCGCCTTGCACTGCTGGCATTGTCCGGAACCTATAGAAAGAAAATTCAGAGCAGGGGGCCGTCATATTCCAGACACAGGTTTGCGAAGTCCGCAGCCGAGATATTTTTCAAGGATGTCGAAAAGGGGCTTTGCGCCGGTAAGAATGGGAACGTCCGTGGTTTTCTGGTTGCCGGCAGGGACAGGAAATTTGTCGAAGCTTCCGCCGAGATTTCCGGAAAGAGATCCGTGAGGGTGTTCTCTCCGCTTGTTTCAAAGCCAGTGGCCGTGCGCTATGCCTGGACAGGTTTCCCCGTCTGCAATCTTTCAAACAGCGCCGGACTTCCGGCTGTGCCATTCCGGACCGACCGCTGGCCTTTGGCTACTAAAGGAAAAATGTGGCCGGAATGACGGAGCGCCGGCGTACTTCGACATGCTAAGCACAGGTCTCGCCGGCAACTAGTATTTCATTTGAAGACTATGTCCCTGGTATGGCCGCTGACTTCGACTGACGGGGAATCCTTTCCCGTAGGCTCGCCGTGGCGGACAACGTTTTCAAAGATGATGGTTTCTACGCTGTGCTCCGGATCCGGACCATGGACCTTTATCTTCCCGTAGTTGCCGCCGCGAAGTTCTCCATCCAGGCTTACATTCCTGAAAGTACAGTTCCTTATCATGCCAAATGTCTTTTTCTCAGCCCACTGTGTCACTTTCGGCATTATTTCGAAGACCCATTCCTGTCCTTCGTGATTGATTCTTATGTTTTCGAAGAGCACGTTTTCCAGCGTCATGTCTTCTGCGGGCTGCAGTGAAACACATGTGGGAAGATCATCGCCGTTCCAGTAGTTGGTCACATAGTGCAGGACATCTATGTCCTTGAAGGTGATGTTGCGCATGGCTTCCGCCCTGCACTCGCATCCAATGCGCCAGACGTGCGCGCGGTCATTCCAAAGTGATGTGCGTCTTACAAGGACATTGTCTACGGCCTGCCTGTCCGCGAAACCGAAGCCCTTGATCGCGATGCAGTCGTCCTCGCTGCGTATGAAGCTGTCCTCGATGAGTATGTCGCGGCTGTTGCAGATATCGATCCCGTCGTTGTTCATGCAGCGCAGTGCGACAAGCTTCAGATTCCTGACGGTCACGCCCTTGCAGCCGCGCATGTTAAGGTTCCAGCCCCAGCCGTCCTTGAGAATTATTCCATCGATTAGTACGTCCTCGCAATGGTCGAGATCAATTATCGTATTAGTGGGGCCATGGAACCATGGATACTCCAGTCCATCTAGGATTCCGCGTCCGAGTATCTGTATGTTTTTGCCCTTTGCATGTACGCCACCCTTGACTACGGCTCCGCCTGCGATGTAGAGGATTTCATTGTCTGTGAGCTCTATTGCACCTGCCTGATGGATTCCAGGTCCGAAATATTTCACACCGGTGCGAGTTGCCTCGGGAGCGCAAGCTTCCATGGAATTTGCAAACAGAAGGAGGGGGCCGTGCTTCGCATCAGGTTCGATCGAAAGATATGAGGGGGCGACGGAAAGGTTGAATTTCATGCTGCCCCGGTAAACGTGGGTTGCCCTGACACCTTTTGATTCAGGGCGGATCACGACATCCCTGAGCCACTGTCTCGTGGATTCAACCTCAACCTCGAT
>CAZDNQ010000648.1:0-3113 GCA_964506605.1 uncultured Victivallis sp.
AAAGGTGAGGAGAGTCTGCGAGGACATGAGGGCGCCCCTGAGGATGCAGAAGAGGATGGGATCGGTATTTGCCGGATGAGGAATCAGAAATCCTATTCCAAAACCTCCCGTCATGGCTATTCCGAAAATCAGCATGCCGAATACGAACGCCTTGAACCGCTGGGCCAGAAACTGGTTGAGATCAATCTCCAGTCCTGCGATGAACATTATGTAGAGCAGGCCGACCGTGGAAAGAAGCTGCATGCCGCTTTCAAATCCGAGGAGGTTGAACCCCTTCGGACCTATCAGCACGCCTGTCAGGATCAGCCCGACCATCCCGGGGATCCTGAATTTCCTGAATAGAAGCGGGACCGCCAGCAGGATCGCGGCAAGCAGCGCGAACACCGCGACAGGATCGGTGACAGGAAGTGAATTTCCTGCAAGAGATGTCAATTTTTCAGGAATATCCACCGTCCCTCCGCAGACTAAGGTCCAGAACCGAATTTATCGCGGTAATCTGCCCTTTGAATATGCTCTTGTCAATTTGTCATCACGGCGAAATGAGTATAAGTTTCCTTATTATCCCATAATTCAGGATTCTGATGGCTGTCACTTCTGAAAACAATGAAAAAAAGTCCGGCAACGGAACCCAGAACCATTGGAGGCTCCACGAGCCCCAGATCCGGCCCGCCATAGAATATGCCGGCGAGGCGTCCCTGCATTTCTGGAGGGACATCATAAACATCCTTGCCATCGTAGGTGAAATCGCCGAAGCCGTCTGGTTCGCCATAAAAAACCCCAGGAAGATCCGCTGGAGGGAGACTTTGTACTATATGGACATATGTGGAGCCGACGCCCTTCCGATCTCATGCATGATATGCTATCTGATGGGGCTGATCCTCGGTTTCCAGGCGTCTCTCCAGATGCACAAGTTCGGTACCGACCTGTATGTCGCCGACCTCGTCGGCCTCTCCATAGTCAAGGAGCTCGGGCCGATGATGGTAGCGATGATCTGCACGGGCAGGGCGGGATCGGCGTTCGCCGCCGAGATAAGCACGATGAAGGTGTCTGAGGAAATAGACGCCATGGTCACGATGGGGTTCAATCCCAGCAGATTCCTCATCATCCCGAAGCTCCTCGCCCTTGTGCTGGTCATGCCGGTCCTCACGATCTTTGGAAATGTGGTAGGATTGATCGGAGGAATGACAGTCGGCGTGTTCAGCCTCGGACTGCCGGTAGTGACATATTTCAACAGGACAGTGCTGGTGATAACCCCGAGATGTTTCTCGGAAGGCCTCATAAAGGCCGCAGTTTTCGCGGTGCTCATCGCCGCAGTGGGATGTCTGAGGGGGCTTGAGGCCAAGAATGACACGCACGGCGTGGGAAGTGCTGCGACTTCCGCGGTCGTCAGCGGAATTTTCCTGGTCATCATCGCCGACACGCTCATGACGTTCCTGTTCAGCAGGCTGTAATTGGGAACGAGGTTAAAGAAAATATAGGTGTCAGCGATCAGGTGTCGGGTGTCAGGATAAAATTGGGAAATCGATATTCCAATCCCTGAACACTGACACCTGACACCCGACACCTGAAAACTGGAAACTGGTATTCAAGCAGAGAGAGCTATTTTCAAATGGACGAGAAAAAGACAGTTCCAATGATCCAGGCGATAGATCTTACCGTGGGATACGGGGATGTCGTCGTACTGGAGAATATAAACTTCTCGATAAATAAAGGGGAGGTTTTTGTCATCATCGGAGGTTCCGGATGCGGCAAGAGCACGATCCTCAAGCACCTGATCGGGCTTTATGAGCCGATGAAAGGAGACATTCTCATAAAAGGTGAAAGCATCGTGAAGGCCGACTGGGACGAGAAGAGGAGGCTGATGAAGTCGTTCGGGGTCCTCTACCAGTCCGGTGCCCTGTTCAGCGCCCTGACGATTGCCGAGAACATAGCCCTTCCCATGGAAGAATATACGAATATGAAGGAGAAGGAGATATTCCAGAGGGTCAACGAGAAACTGAACCTTGTCGGACTCCAGGGAGCCGGTCCTAAGATGCCTTCCGAACTCAGCGGTGGAATGAAGAAGAGGGCGGCCCTGGCGAGAGCCATGGCCCTGGATCCGGAGATTCTCTTCTTCGACGAGCCTTCTACAAGCCTTGATCCGGTAACGGCCGCAATGATGGACCGCCTCATTCTCGACCTCAGGAACAGGCTTGGTACGACCATGGTAATTGTCACACACGATCTGGACAGCATATTCGCGATTTCCGACAGGGTGATGATCCTGGACAAGGTGGCGAAGACCATTGTGGCGAGGGGGAAGCCGTACGAACTTCGGAAATCGAATCATTCTCCGGCTGTCGAGGAGTTCCTGGACAGGGCCGGACTGTCCAGGAAAATGGACTGATGAGGTTTGCGTATTTGGATATTTGGATTTACTTATCAATTACGGGAAAAATATCAATAGTTTAGGAGTTGGCGGGAATGGACTGCTTAAGATGTTCATCGGCGATGAAAAGGGAGGTCCTCAAGGGGATACTCGTAGACAAATGCCATTCATGTGGCGGTGTCTGGCTGGACAAGGACGAATATGACTCCATCAAGAATGGAATCACAAAGCACAAGGATATCCTGATAGATGAGGCCAAGAAGGAGATCATCACCGAGAAGAAAAGGATTTTTTCAGTTGTCGGACTCTGTCCAAGGTGCCAGGTCGGACAGATAAACCAGAAGAGGATATTGGGCGTAGAAGTGGACTCATGTACCGAATGCCATGGTGTGTTTTTCGACAACCAGGAGCTTGAGAAGATATTGTCGAAGGATTCCAAAAAGGCCGACGACGGAGGTTTTCTGGGCTTCCTGAAGAAGGCCTTCGGCAAATGAAAGCAAGGGGTTTCAGATGATTGAAGCAAATAAATATAAGCTGGGTCTTTTCGTCATATCGGGGATATCCCTGCTGATACTGGTGCTGTTCCTCCTGGGAATAGCTGAAGTGTTCAAGCCAAAGGTGCAGTTCGTGACCCTTTTTGACGAGTCGGTTCAGGGTCTCGAGCCGGGTGCGGCCGTGAAGTTCAGGGGGGTCACCATCGGCAAGGTATCCAATGTGACCGTCAGGCCCAGCGACAACCTCGTCC
>CAZDNQ010000649.1:0-3106 GCA_964506605.1 uncultured Victivallis sp.
GAGGTCGTCCCCGAAATCGACGACAGGGCAGTCCTGGGAATATGAGTTCATTGCACAGACCAATATCGTGAGTATTGCAATCTTCTTCATCTGCAGATCTCCTTTTTCACGGATAGAACTTCGAGGAATCAAAATTGTCAGAATTGTCCAGGGTGAACCCTCTCTGTACCGGCACGGAGATCCTTGCCGTATACGGCGAATCCACATGTCCGTCATAGAACAGGACGTTCGGATGCTTCTGATGCCTGTATGAAAGATACTTGAACTGGGTGAAGCCGTCGATGTCCATTGTCGGCGTAGCAACAGTGGATTCAAGGGCGCCGCATATCTGCACGGTTAGAACTCCGCTGTATGTCTGCGACATCATGGCGACATCGGCCTGCAGGACCAGGTCGGAGATCGTAGACACCAGCGGCTTGTCCTTGACAGGCGAGCCGTTGACCTGTGATTTCTGGCGGAAGGTCGACATCTTCGGGGCATAGGCCGTGCCTGCGCCCCCGCCCAGGGGGCTGAATTCATTGTATCTGAAGTAATATGCCGAATAATAGGCCGTACCGTAGAACCATCCCATCCCGGAATAGTTCCTGCGCGGCAGGTTTGTCTTTGTCGACGGGCAGAGCGTGTCGGCTCCGTCCTGCTTCAGATACGTATTTCCTTCGGCTAGGATGTAGTTCAGTCCATATACCGACGAATTGAACCAGAGCTGGTCGTCATAGTCGGTGGTGTAGTTGGTGGCCGCGAGGCCTATCTGCTTCAGGTTCCCCTTGCATATGGCGGATCTCGCGGTCTCCTTCGCGTTCTGCAACGCCGGCAGCAGCAGCGCGGCGAGGATCGCGATGATCGCGATTACGACGAGCAGCTCGATAAGCGTGAATTTATTTTTCATGTTTCACCTGTCATTCGCTTGCAATTGGATTATTATCATCATATATATATTATACCAATTATAAAGAATATGGCAAGCATTATCATTGTTAATTTATTAAATTATTTTATATTTTGTACCAATTTTAATGTGGTATATTTTTATGGCAAAATACAAGAACTCATCTTCTGTGAAGTCATATATGACAAACCTG
The DNA here is from genome assembly GCA_964506605.1 of uncultured Victivallis sp. Lineage (GTDB taxonomy): Bacteria > Verrucomicrobiota > Lentisphaeria > Victivallales > GWF2-50-93 > GWF2-50-93. Next base: position 1,080 of record CAZDNQ010000649.1, read on the forward strand.
CTCAGGAGGGACATAACGAGCGGGATCTACCGTGCTGGGGAGCGGCTTCCAGCCGAGAGGAAGCTGTGTGAGAAGCTTTCCATATCAAGGGGGACCCTCAGGACTGCTCTTCAGTCCCTCTCAAAACAAGGGCTTCTCACGCCTTGCAGGGGGAGCGGCTGGAAGGTGACCGGCATGGGTCCGGGTGGACACCCGAAGACAATTGCGGTTCTAATGCCTGAAGGCCCCTACAACCTTGAGATGTACAAGTCCATCGCCTCGGAACTGAAACCCCACGGATATTCAGCCGCATATGTACCTGCCGGAAAGATAATGGATAAACTTGAGAATGTGTGAGACTATTTCGATGTCCGGACCGCATCCGGAGCAATATTCTCGAGCGGCAGCGGCATCAAGAGTTCAATCCTTGGAGAGCTCAATGCAGCTGGCTTGAAGTTCATCTGCCCGACATATTCGGCATGCAGCGGAATTTACGACTCGGTAAGCATTGACCACGACAGCGGAGTCGGCCTTGTCCTCGAACATCTTTTCAAGCTGGGCCACGAGGACATTGCCTATGTCACCCATGACTTCCAGGGAGATCCCAGCTTCCACATAAAAAGATCCTCCTTTGAAAGGCGCATGCGGGAGAATGGCCGGAATCCGGTCGTAATAGATTTGAAGGCGGACTACTGGTTCTTTCCGGACACGGAGAAATACATTGCTAAAAGCCTGAGGGGCCTCAGGCCCAGGCCCGATGCCATCCTCTGCGGCACCAGCTACTTCGCCAGCCAGCTGCTTGTCATCCTCCACAGGATGGGATGGGACGTACCGCTGAAGGTCTCACTTGCAATGCTGGGATCCACATATCAGATCACGTATCCGGGAATTGACGGGGTGACATGCTATGAACTTGATCCGGTCCTCACTGGAAAGGCAACTGTCAGGAAACTCATGGACAGGATGGAAAAAGGCGATGACTCTCCCCCTTCTCTGACAGTGATCCCCCCCGCATTCAGGGCCTTCTCATCGACTAGGGACCTGAACACCTGAATCGGCAGATCGACTTCCGCTCTTCGGCAAAGCCAGGAGAAGCATGACGATCAAAAGCATTGCTGGTATTGCCGTGGTCTTTGCAACTTATCTTCGTCAATCTCCATTATTTTTAATTATAGAATGCAATGCTGCGCTGGCAGGATTCTTATTTCAACTGAATATCTTGCAAATGAAGGACAATCCGTCAATATTGAAATGGAGGCTCGCTCCCTCCAGTGCAGGAATATAGTCATTTGCGAATGTCAGTAAGTTAAGACGGCAAATGAAGCGGCTCGGACAATCTGCCCGAACGGATTGCTGGGTGATACCCCGCGTTACTTACCTTAACTTAGTGCCATTGTAGTCTTTTTCAGCTTGTGATATCCGTAGCACGATTGCGCAACGATTAGGCGTAAGGATGGTGGAGCATAAGGGAGTTGAACCCTTGACCTCTTGCATGCCATGCTAAAATACCCCCTTGTCCATCAGGCTTTTGTGGCTAAAGGCAACTGCATATTGCACCATTTAGCAACTATTATATGTAGCAGATTCTGTAGCAACTTTATTACTCTGTTTTTCATGTTATTTTTAATCTTCTGAGTTCTTATTTTTTGATTTTCCTTTCACATTTTTTGGGGGATACAATATTTCAGCATGTACTTTTTCAAGGTAAGCCATGAGTTTTGCTTCCAACTCTTTTGCCTTTTCCGGATTTGATGTCGCCAATTCTTTTAATTCACCCGGATCTTCCTTTAGATCGTAGAGTTCAATCTTCTTCAGATTCCAGAATTTGATCAGTTTAAAATCGCCTGACCGAATAGCTGAATGAGGCTTTCCAAAATAGTGGAATACCATTTCTTCCTCATTTCTGGCCAGTTTTCCTTTGTTTCCATTCTCCAGCAGAGGTCGGAAACTGGTACCATCCAGGTTTTCGGGCAAAGGTTTTGTATTTCCTGCCAGGTCGGCAAGTGTCGGCAAAAGATCCCATCCGGCAACCGGGACGTCGCACTGAA
>CAZDNQ010000650.1:0-3096 GCA_964506605.1 uncultured Victivallis sp.
ATCGGTGGCGGCAAAAGTGCTGGCAACCACAGGATGGGCATGGACAACCGCGCCTACATCAGGCCGCGCATTGTAGATCATCTGGTGCATTGAGCTTTCGATGCTGGGCTTGAATTTCGAAAGCAGCTTCCCATCCATGTCCATCATGCCAATCTCGGATCCCTGCATCCGCCCCTTATCCGAAGAGGAAGGAGTTATCAGGAATTTACCTTCACCGAAACGAACGGAGATATTACCTCCTGAGGTCGTCGTAAGCCCGTGTTCATAAAGCCTTCTCATGAAATATGCGATTTCTTCGCGGCATTCTTTCAAGTTCATTCCCGGTCTCCATTTAGGATCTTAATGAGTCAGGACAAGTTTGAAGAATATACATTTGCGGGATAAAATATCAAAACTTCAATAAAAGCAAGGTCATTACAATGAAACTCGGGATTATCGGCGGAAGCGGAGTCTATGACGCAGGAAACATCAGCAATGTGAAGGAAGCTGCTGTAAGCACTCCTTTTGGCCCACCTTCCGACAAGATAACGACCGGAGTCATTGGCGGAACTGATTTTGCATTCCTGCCACGGCATGGAAAGGGGCACAGGATACTTCCCGGAGAATTGAACCATAAGGCGAACATCTTCGCCATGAAGAAACTTGGCGTCACCCACATAATCAGCATTTCCGCCGTCGGCAGCCTCCAGAAGCAGTACAGGCCCAGGGACATTGTAATCGTCGACCAGTACTTCGACAGGACAAAAAAAGGACTTGAACACACTTTCTTCGGCAACGGGATAGCCGGGCATATCTCAATGGCACATCCGGTATGTCAGGAACTTGCGGAACTCGCATATCGGGCGGCATCTGCATCCATCAAAAAAGTTCATGGCAGCTCAAAAGACAGGCCAAAAGTCTTCAAGAAGGGGACATACCTGAACATGGAAGGGCCCGCTTTCTCCACCAAGGCGGAATCCGAGGTCTACAGGTCCTGGGGAATGGATGTCATTGGGATGACCAATCTCGGCGAGGCGAAACTTTCACGCGAGGCCGAAATCTGCTACTGCACAATGGCGATGGTCACCGACTACGACTGCTGGCATCCTGATCACGATCATGTCACCGTCGACATGATAATCCAGAACCTGGTGGCGAATTCAGGGCTGGCGAAAAACATCATATCCATGCTCCCTGAGTTCAAAAGCACCCTCAGGGGCAAATGCCAGTGCGGAAACGCCCTGGCCTGCGCTATCATCACTGCAAAGGACAAGATCCCCCCAAAGCTAAAAAAGGATATGTCTCCGATATTTGGCAAATATGTCAAGTAGCTGATCAAGCTGCTTGCAGAGGATCAGTCGCGTTCTACCATTCAGTCAAGCATTCTAGTAATCTTTGGATGCAAAATCAGATAGGCAACGAGAAGAACAAGACCTATTCCCAGCAGTACAAGTCCCTGCCGAAGGCCAGGCGGAAAATAATTGAACTCAAGAATAGCATCTTTCACAGGACAAAATACCGCCATAAGTCCACCGTCAGCCTTGACAATCTGCAGATTTTTTCCGTTACTGCTGCAGGTCCAGCCGGGATTGAACCAGTCCCTGAGGATTACCCAGCATGGCCCATTCTGAACCTTAATCCTGATATTGTTGGGATTTTCATCCAGGATGGCGGCGGTTGCGTCCTTTGAACATTTTATACCCTTGCTGTAATTTCCAGGAAGATCCTCCAGCACAAAATTAGAATGGATATCCCGCTTAGGATCAAAAACTTGCTTGTCAGCTTCATCCTTTTTTGATTTGATAAATTCGGAGCTGGTTCCTATCCTAGGCAGCGCATCAGTATTTTCTAAAAAGACGAACTCCCCTGCTTCATCCCGGCCAATTATACGGGTTCCCTGGGGCAAAGAACTTTCCGGCACGGTATGGATTGCCACATATCTTACTGAAAGGAGATCCAAAACCCGTTCAGGATCATGTCTGTCAAAGTTCATGTATTGCACATATCCCTTGTCCATCACAGGACTAAAACCGGACACTGTCCGTATCTTTTTTAGTGTTGGCGCATTGCAGTCAAGTGTCGAATATTCCATGAGTTTCCTGGCTATGAATCCATCTTTGAGCGGGCCGTCAACGCTTACAGGATACAGGAATTTACCGGTTGAGAAAATCCTCCATTCATGGGTGTCAAAGGCGGGCAGCTTTTCGTCCCATGTGGCAACTTTCATCAGATCGCCTGCGGGTATTGTCCAAGTTATCACATGATGCCAGACTGCAAAATTCAGAAACGTCACAATAAAGAACGAAACCATGATACGCGAAGGACTGGATTTGAAAAAATGTATGCATGCGAGCAGGATCAGGACAACTGACAACGCAAGGCCTATGGCAAGCCCCTCCCACATGAAAACCTCATCCCCATTCAACAAAGATCCCTTTGACTGTATATATCCCACCAGCGCACTCTGGAAAAACAGAAACAAGAACAGCAGGTATATAATCATGCATCCGAGAATAATAGCTAGTATCCTAAGCACATTTGCAATCAATCTCAAAGCCCGTTCCTTTTCAGACAGGACAAATTGAAGACCGGAACATCCTCCAAGGATCAGCCAGAAGTTCACCCAGAAAAGGAACTTCTCGGGATGCCTGAACATCTTGAAGCCGGGCAGCAGATAGTAGAGACATTTATAAAGAGGAGTAAACTTCCCCAGGGCAAGGAAAAAAGCCAGTGTCAGCGAAAATATTATGAATTTGTCCTTCCATTCCTTCTTTGAACGCAAAAAGAGGCAGAATCCCAGAAGCAACGGAATACCGACATAGACAAAATCCGCCCACGGGGAAAGCCCTGTCTTGGAAAAGGTTTCCTCGACATTATATATGCCCCCATACCAGACTCCGTCCCCCTGTCTGGCGCCAAATATGAAAGGAATGAAATATTCAACTATCCTAAGCGGTGGAAATGACCATTGCTGCGCCTCGACAATTGGAATCCCTGAATTCCTATAAGAACCAAGGGAAGCTGAAACTACGGGTAAAACCAGAGGGGAGGCCATCAACAAGACGACTGCAAGTGCTATCATGCTGTCTGTCATCAACTTAAGCGTATTTTTTATCT
>CAZDNQ010000651.1:0-3095 GCA_964506605.1 uncultured Victivallis sp.
TCTGCCTGGATAAGGCAATATCGGATAATCGGGCGCCAGGTGGAATATCTCCCGCGAGTATCCCGTTACGAATATAACTATAAGCTTCTTCTTTATAACTTTTAAACATATCAGCTCCCAATGATGCTAAGATAATGTGTAAATCTTTAATAGGCATTGAACGACAACTCGTGACGCCTGTCCAATGTTTTGTTAAGCAACAAAAAACAAAACGAAGGAGTTGTTGTCCACGAGTTACAATACACCAGGCCTGCTGAAAATGCATCTTATCTGGCAAAAAAAGGATTGTCGGGAAGACGGCGGATCACGGAATGTCTGATATGAGAGATTTTCTGAGATAGAAGGTCGACATGAGAGAGCTTGGGAAAAGGAGCGAGGCTGGCGCAAATAGCCGTCAACCTCTTGCCTCGATCCGTCTTTTATTTCCCCAGCTTTGATTTACTTATCTGCTCGACCCTGTCCTTCAGTTCCTTACCAATACGAAATCTGACCCCTGCCTGTCATCAAGAAGCCTTATAAACCGTTCTTCATATAGAGACCACTCTTCGTTTTGCCGGTAATCTTTAAAGATTTCAGGACTTGGCGCTAAGTCAGGCATATGAATATATTCAATGTTCAGCAACTCCTTTAAGAAATATTTAAGGTCGTCATGTTTCGTAAATCCACAAAACTGTGTATTGTTTTTTAGCCTGACGTCAATCAGACGCTTGATTTCGGGGTTGCGTAACAACAAAAAGAACTCTTCCGCATTTTTCCTTGTGAATCCTATTGTAAAAATCTTCATTTGCAATATTCCTTGTTTAAATTTCTTCGATCATACAGACGCGTATCTTACCAGATCCGCATATCGCGCCTGACATAGGTAAAGAACCGGCCCCCTCCCATGAAGAGGCCGGTTCACCCTTATAATTTCCCGTCCCCGGATCCGACAGCTTCCGGAAGCCCGAGGATCTCTTTCAACGAGTCCTTCCACCTGATCTTCCCGTCGGCACCCCACTTCTCATACAGGGCCTTTGCCAGCGGTTCCGTCTGGACGGCCTTAAGTTTTGCAGCCGCTTCAATGTGCTGCGCATCCCCGAAGCCGTTCCACTTGAGCCTTGTCTCAAGATGGTTGGCGTAACCGAGCCAGATGGTGTCGGTTACGTACGGGTATACCGCATTAACCACGCTTTCGATTTTGTCGTCGAGCATCGGCTCGCATGAGACACTGGTACTGTATCACTGGTCAAATGCGTATTTGACGCAATCCACACGTTCCCCGAAGGTTGACGCATCCGGCTCCCAGAACTTTAGGATAGAATCGTCCGCTGAACCGATTGTGAACCGGAACATAATCCTATCCTTATGGTACTTGAGCGCATCGCACATCCTGCTGACGCACTCCAGCCACGGCTTCGACACGATCAGGAACTTGTAGTTGCTTCCTTCAAGCATGTAGTCCAGAGCCTTGAGACAGCAGTCTATTTTCTTCGGGCTGATGTCGTGCGTGCTCGGGAACATGATCGTCCCCTCACCTTTCAACTCCCTGCAGACGCCCTTGAAGGCCGAAACGAAACTGCCCCAATCCCTTTCAACCGGAGTATTCCTGTTCTCTGCTGTGAGCATCCTCAGCTGTATCTTCCGGCTCTGCGCATAGCAGTATTTGCAGCCGTTATCGCATCCGGCAAAACAGTTCATGGTCGCATTTGACCATTCTTTTGTGCCGGATAGCTTTTTACGTCTTATAACGGTTTTCATCATATTTCCCCCTTATTCACCGACATGAGGGGCACGATATCCAAGATATCGTTCATTTGCCCGATGCGTTGTGCATCCCTGTATTCCCGGGTCTTGTTTGCCTGTTTTCTGATATGCTCCAGATAAGCCAGGTAATCCCCCTCGTTTGGATAGACGACACAGGTATGCTGCGCCGCCCGGCTGGCCTTTATCAGCTCCCACTGGAACTCCCTGCCCATCCCATTCTCCGCGACATATCCCGAGTAGATCGGAGTTAGGTCGAGTCCGCTTTTGAAGCAGTTGCTCGCGAGATACGATCCTGCAGGAAGCTCCATGAAGAACTTCCGCGTCAGCTTCTGCCTGATCGGAAAATCCATCCGGACCTGCTCTTGTCCTTCTGCAGAAATCTTACTTCCCATAGATTCCACCAGTGTATATATAGAACTTCTTCCTAACATATTGCCTCCTTCTCCTGTTCGAGGAGCCATTTCGTGTGTTCATCGATCAGATTGGCCTCGGCCTTCTTCAGTTCCTTAGGAAGGGCTTCATCCATGAACTGCTCTTTGAGTTCTACTTCGAGTTCCTCCATTTGTTCTGGAAGAATTTCTTCGAGATACTCTTCTCTCAGCTCCGTCTCAAGCTTGCCAAGATGCTCCGGCAGGGAATCCTCGAACTCCGATACCAGATGCTCCTTCGCATCGTCAAGCAGACTAGGAAGGACGTCCAGCTTGAACTCCTCCAGGCGCTCCTCAACCGATGCGCTTATCTTCATGGGCAAAGGCATCGGCTTGATCTTGTTTTTAATGCTTCCCGCAATGCGGACATTGCGCCTATTGGTATGATTACGTTTCATCTTTTTATTCCTTTAATTTTCAGCCGGCGCGGCGACGGCTGTTTTTGCTAATACCGCGCAGGATGCCATTGAAAGAAAAATCCGCCGGACAGGGAAATATCCTGCTGGCGGATCCATAGGAAATATATGAAAGTGAAAGACTTGAAGTTGAAAAACCCCGTTATCTCCTTTTAGGAAATTGTCTAAAAACATTTTCATACACGCCTCCTTCGAAAGACATCTTATAATGGAGGTTCTCCACCGTGGGAACCACCCTAGCCTAAAAACTCATCAGATAATTTTTAAATTACCCTCTGCCGCTGCTTCTACCTCAAATCCATAAAACAATTCATGGATCTGGCTTTTTCATGAAATCCACTTGGCTGAACTTCATGAGCTCTAAGATGTCTTTTCGCCATCGACATGAGACCAATCTCATGGCGATTTTCAGCGTATATGTTGTTTTTTATTTCCGGGATTCTCCTTGTTTTTGAATTTATAAAATGCAATTATATAAAAAATCTCTGCGCTTGTCAAGATGGGGAAG